>CBDURX010000001.1:0-20407 GCA_965369485.1 uncultured bacterium
ACATGGCGCCGGCCTCGGTGATGCCCTCTTCCAGCAGGGCACCTCCCTTCTGTTCGTTGTAGAACATCAAGCTGCCCTTGTCTACTGGCTCGTAGTGCTGGCCCGTGTGGGAGTAGATGCCGAACTCCCGGAACAGCGATTCCATCCCGAAGGTACGCGCCTCGTCTGGCACGATGGGGACGATGAACTTCCCGAACTCGTCGTTGCGCAGCATCTTGGTCAGCATGTGGACCATGACCATGGTCGTGGCTACTTCCCGCTCGCCGGTACCAGTGAAATACTCGTTGAACAGGTCGATGTCGCAGGTTGCCAGCGGCAGTGTATCCGTCTTGCGCAAGGGCAGGAAACCGCCCAGTTGCTGGCGGCGCTCCCTGATGTACTGGATCTCGGGACTGTCGTCCGGCGGCCGGTAGAACGGCGCCTCGGCCACTTCGTCGTCCGAGATGGGGATGCCGAAACGAGTGCGGAATTCCCGCAACTCCTGCTCGTTCAGCTTCTTCTGCTGGTGGGACACCATGCGGCCCTCGCCGGCCTCACCCAGACCGTACCCCTTGACGGTCTGGGCCAGGATCACCGTGGGCGTGCCCTTGTGCGCCATGGCGGCGTGGTAGGCAGCGTACACTTTCTCGGGGTCGTGACCGCCCCGCCGCAGCTTGCGGATTTGTTCGTCGCTGTACTGCTCCACCAACTCCAGCAGCTCCGGGTACTTGCCGAAGAAGTCCTCGCGGATGTGCTCGCCGCTGGCCACGCTGTAGCGCTGGGAATCGCCGTCCAATAACTCCTCCATGCGTTTCAGCAGGAGGCCTGATTCGTCCCGGGCCAGCAAGTGATCCCAGTCGTCGCCCCAGACCACCTTGATCACGTTCCAGCCGGCGCCCCGGAAGGCGGCCTCCAGCTCCTGGATGATCTTGCCGTTGCCGCGCACCGGGCCGTCCAGCCGCTGCAGGTTGCAGTTGATCACGAAGGTGAGGTTGTCCAGATCCTCTCGCTTGGCCAGGGTGATGGCGCCCAGGGATTCGGGTTCGTCGGTTTCCCCGTCACCCAGGAAGGCCCACACCTTGCGGTCGTTGGGCTCCATCAGTCCACGATCCACCAGATAGTGATTGAAGCGGGCCTGGTAGATGGCCATGATCGAGGCGAGCCCCATGGACACGGTGGGATACTCCCAGAACTCGGGCATCAGCTTGGGGTGGGGGTAAGAGGAGAGGCCGCCTTCAGGACGCAACTCGCGGCGGAAGTTGGTCAGATCCTCCTCGCCGAGCCGCCCCTCCAGGAACGCCCGGGCGTAGATGCCCGGCGAGGCGTGCCCTTGGAAGAAGATCATATCGCCATAGCTTCCGTCGCTCTTGCCGTGGAAGAAGTGATTGAAACCGACCTCCAGCAGGGTCGCGGACGACGCGTAGGAGGAGATGTGCCCGCCGATACCACTCTCGTCACGGTTGGCACGCACGACCATGGCCATGGCGTTCCAGCGGATGATGCTCTTGATGCGGCGCTCGATCTCGCGGCTGCCGGGAAAAGGCGGCTGTTGCTCGACCGGGATGGTATTGATGTAAGGCGTATTGGCCGTGAAAGGGGTCGAGACACCCAGCTTCTGGGCTCGTACATGCAGCATACGTAGCAACTGGCTCACGCGTTCCGGTCCCTGACTCTTCAGAACGTAGTCGAGGGACTCCCGCCACTCGCGGTCCTCGATCGCCCGCCGCTGATCCTGAGGGATCGATTCCGTTTGGGCCATGTCGTGTGTCCTTTCCGTGACTCTGGATATCCTGCCCGGCGTGGAATGCCTGTACCACGGTTCAGTGGTCATCTTCCCCAGCGCAACCTCGGGTCCTCCGGGCACTCGTCTCCACACGTATAAAGCCATCGGGAGGGGAGTCAACCGGTCCACCGTATGAGGCGCTGTTTTTTTTGACAGTCCGATGTCACTGGCCGGTATTGAAATGCGCAACCTTGCAGGCGATTTTGCGTATTGCACCATGTAGAGTTAACCGTGGTGATGAATGAAACCGGGTCCGAGCGGGGGACGGCGTGTCTTCGTCTCTGCGGCCCTCTGGTGAAGGATCAAACAGAATGAGTTCGTACACCTCGTGGCGGTTCTGGACGGCGGTTTCCTTGCTTGCTGGCTGGCTCCTGCCCATTTCCGTCGCTTCCCACGCCGCAACATCCGTGCAGTTGGCTCAGCCGGAGCCGGGACAGTTGCTCGTGGCCCACTTCGCATTGAACCAGTCGGCCAAGGTGAAGATCGAGGCGGTGGGTTTGATTCAAAAACACAGTGAAGAATATGTGGCCTACGCCTGGGTTCTCGACAGGGAGACCAGACGGCCGGTCTGGAATCTTTCCGGCGAGGAATGGGACTGCAGCGCCGACAGCCACCTGCTCCGCCTGGCGCGCGACAAGATCAGGCTGGGCAAGGGAAGCTACAGTGTCTATCTCTATGCCGACAGCCGCTACCGCGGGGGATCGCCCTTCAAGGACATGGCCCATCTCCTGAACGACCTCGCGGAATTCTTCCGCGGTGAGAACCCCGACAAGAATCTGCAAGAGTATCTGGACCAGTGCTACGTGACCTTGACCATGTCGGATGAGGTGGTCGTACCGGAGCAGTCGCACCCGCCCGCGAGCAAGAAAGGGGAGGCGTTGATCGAGCTGTCCTGTGCGCGGGACAACGTCTTCTTTGCGCGGCCCTTCCGGATCACGCGGGACACCCGGGTTCGTCTCTATGCCATGGGCGAAGCGATCTGGCGCGGCGAGTTGCTGGCCGACTATGCCTGGGTAGAAAAGGCTGCCAGCGGAGAGACTGCCTGGTTGATGGACATGCCCGACAGCGAGCATGCCGGCGGGGCGCTGAAGAACCGCTACTTCCTGGGCGACATCCCGCTGGCGCAGGGCGAATACCTGTTGAGCTACATCACCGACGACTCCCACTCCTGCGAGGCCTGGAACGCCTCTCCTCCCTACGACCCCGAGGGTTGGGGCGTGATGCTCTCGGCGGGCCAGGGGTTTCGGAGGGACGATCTGGTCAAGATCGATTACGACGAGTTGCAGAACGATCCCACGATCCTCGTAAAACTGATACACGTCCGCGACGACGAGCACGTCAGGCAGGAGTTCCGCCTGGGTGAGCCGACCCGTGTGCACATCTACGCATTCGGCGAGGGGGGGCGCGACGATATGTGGGACACGGGGTGGATCGTGAACCTGAAAAAACGGCAAACGGTCTGGCGCCTGAACTACCGCGACACGGAATGGGGAGGCGGCGATAAGAAGAACCGCCTCTACGATGGTGTGATCGAGCTGGAACCGGGACGCTATGAAGCTCATTACGCCACCGACGGCAGTCACGCCTTCGGTAACTGGAATGCCCGTCCCCCCCTGGAACCCCACCGCTGGGGCTTGACCATCCAGGTCGCCGAATGATGACCCGGTTCACTCCACGACGGAGCTCAGATCCTCGAAAAAACCGGGATAGGAAACGGAGACGGCCTCGCTGCCGGTGATCCGCACGGGTGTGGCGGCCACGAGCCCGGCCACGGCCATGGCCATGGCGATGCGATGATCGCCGTGGGAGGAAACCGTTCCGCCGTGCAAGCGGCAGGGGCCCTTCACCTGGAAGCCGTCTTCCTGGGCGGTTATGTCGGCCCCGAGGCGGCAGAGGCCTTCGGCGAGGGCTGCGATGCGGTCGCTCTCCTTCAGACGCAGCTCGCCTGCATCCCGCACACTCGTTACTCCCTCAGCCTGGGTTGCCAGGACGGCCAGGAGTGGTAGCTCGTCGATGAGCGAGGGGATGTGCGCCCCGCCGATCTCGACGCCGTGCAACTGGGCGCTGCACGCCACGATGTCGGCTACGGGCTCGCCGCCGCGTGTGGCACGGTCAGCCAGGACAATGTCGGCTCCCATCTCCTGCAAGACTTTCAACAGGCCGGTGCGGGTGGGGTTGACCCCCGTGCCGGGCAGTTGGATCTCAGAGCCCGACATCAGGGTCGCGGCGGCCAGGAAAAAGGCGGCGGCAGAAAAGTCTCCCGGCAGTTCGATCTCCACGGCGCGGGGACGGCTACCGCCGGTGACGGTCACCGCCGGACCGTCCCGCGACACCGGCACTCCCATGGCTTCCAGCATGATTTCGGTGTGGTCCCGGGTCGGCATCAGCTCCTCGACGCACGTGGTCCCTTCCGCTTGCAGGCCCGCGATCAGGACGGCACTCTTGACCTGGGCGCTGGCCACCGGCAGCCGGTAGTGGATGCCCGTCAGGTGACCGCCTTGGATTTGCATGGGTAGACGTCCGTGCGGTGCGGTGCGGATCTCGGCGCCCATGGCGCGGAGCGGCTCGGCGACGCGCGCCATGGGCCTCTGGCGCAGGGAGGCGTCGCCGTCCAGTTTGCAGGTCGTCGGAATGCCCGCCACCAAGCCGGCCAGCAGCCGAGCGGTAGTACCGGAGTTGCCCGCATGAAGGGATACATCCGCAGGCCAGGCGCCGGATTGGTTGGCGCCGGATTGCCCAGCACCCGAGTGCCCCGTAACTGTGCCATCGGGAAACTCGTCCACCCGACCCCCGAGGCGGCGCAGGCAGGCGATCGTGCTCTGGACGTCCGCCGACTGCGGCAGGCCACGGACGACCTGGCGTCCTCGCGCCAGGGCCCCGAGGATCAAGGCGCGGTGGGCGATGGACTTGTCGCCCGGCGGGATGAGCTCGCCGCGGATTCTGCGCGCCTCGTGGACTATCGTTTCCAAAGGAATTTGTCCTCGGTTGACGGTTTTCGGCCGGGTTGGCTTCTCAAGTCCGATCTCCCGCCCGAGTCATGGCCAGGAAGTTAGCCAGTAGACGCGGACCCTCGGGTGTTAGGATCGATTCGGGGTGGAACTGCAGTCCTTCCACGGGCCGGTTAGGCAACCGGACGCCCATGATCTCGCCGGCGGAGGTGCGGGCGGAGACTTCCAGCTGTGCCGGCAGTTTTTCGGCGCGGGCAATGAGCGAGTGGTAGCGCGTTGCCACGAAGGGGTTGGGCAGGCCGTCGTAAATGGTCCGTCCATCGTGGTAGATACGGGACACCTTGCCGTGCATCACGCGGTCGGCGCGTTCGATGGTGCCGCCGAAGGCCATCACGATGCACTGGTGTCCGAGGCAGACCCCAAGAATCGGTATCTTGTGCGCGAAATGCTGGATCAGAGCTATGGCCAGGCCCGCCTCGGCAGGCCGGCCCGGCCCGGGCGACACCAGTAGCGATTCTGGATTCAGAGCCGCCGCCGCCTCCACGTCAATCTGGTCATTGCGGACTACACGCACGTCGGCTCCCAGCTCACCCAGCGCCTGGACGATGTTGAAGGTGAATGAGTCGTAGTTGTCGATGAGCAGGTGCACGATCGAGTCTTTCCTCGCGATTCCCCGGCATTGGTTCTAATCTACTCTGGACTGCCGACAAGAAGTATCGTTTCCCACGGTGCTTTGCTTTCGGGGGAGATGCAGGGCGCATGAGGATACCCGGAGCCTGCCAGGAGGGTCAAGACGACTGCCAGGCGGGAACAGGGATACAGCTGCGGGGATACGGACCACGTAGGAGGCGGTGAGAACTTGTCCAGTTCCTTCGGGGAATTCTTCCGGGTCACGACCTTCGGTGAGTCTCACGGTCCCGCCGTGGGTGTGGTGTTAGACGGCTGCCCCAGTCGGATACCGCTCGGCGAGGAGGACATCCAGCCCCAGCTGGACCGACGCCGTCCCGGCCAGAGCACTCTCACCACGCCGCGCGACGAGCCGGACCGGGTGACGATCCTGGCCGGTGTCGCAGACGGTCACACCCTGGGTAGCCCCATAGCCATGGTCGTTGCCAACAAGGACGCGCGGCCTGAAGACTACAGCAAGATGACCAACATACCCCGCCCGTCCCATGCCGACTACACTTACCGACAGAAGTACGGCACTGCCGCCACCAGCGGAGGCGGCCGCGCCAGCGCACGGGATACCGTCGGTCGGGTGGCGGCCGGAACCGTGGCCGAGAAGATCCTCGCCGCGAGGTACAGCGTGGAGATCGTGGCCTGGGTGGACGCTGTGGGTGAAATCACCACGCCATATATCGATTCAGAGACGGTCAATCGCGAAAAGGTCGATCGCACACGAGTGAGGTGCCCCGACGCCGCTGCGTCGGCTCGTATGGAGGTGGCCATAGCCGCAGCCAAGGAGGCCGGCGATTCGGTCGGAGGCATTGTCGCCTGTGTCTGCCGCCACGTGCCCGCGGGCTGGGGCGAGCCGGTCTTCGATAAGCTGGAGGCGAAGCTGGCCCAGGCCATGCTCTCGCTCCCCGCGACCAAGGGCTTCGAGATTGGATCCGGCTTCGCCGGCAGTCGGATGTCGGGCTCGGAGCACAACGATCCGTTCGTGCGCAAGGGGGACCGCCTCGGCACCCGCAGCAATCACAGCGGCGGCGTGCAGGGCGGAATCTCCAACGGCGAGCCGCTTTGGTTCCGCGTGGCGTTCAAGCCACCGGCCACCATTGGACGTCCCCAGAGGACAGCCGACTACGCAGGGAACGAAGTCGTGCTGGAGGCCAAGGGACGTCACGACCCCTGTGTCTTGCCGCGAGCCGTTCCCATCGTGGAGAGCATGGCGGCGCTGGTCCTGGTCGATCTCGCTCTCCGGCAGCGGGGACGGACCTTCATGGATAATGCGAGTAATGGATAGGAGGGAAAATGCACGACAAGAACTCATCAGGTGAGCCGGGTAACATCTCCATTTCTCCCGCCGGAGAATGCTTCTCCTTGCCCCATGCCGAGGAATACGAGCAAGAGTTCTCGCGGCTGACCGCCCTGGTTGACGAGCAGCGGGAAGCGGGCCGGGAAATCGTCGTCGTCATGGGAGTAGGCTTCGTGGGGGCGGTCATGGCCGCCGTGGTCGCCGACGCCAGTGATGCCGATGGCCAGCCGAACAAGTTCGTCATCGGCATGCAGCGGCCCAGCGTGCGCAGCTACTGGAAGATCCCCCTTCTGAATCGCGGACTGTCCCCCGTGAAAGCGGAGGATCCCGAGGTGGGCGAGATGATTCACCGCTGCGTGGTTGAGAAGAAGACTCTGATCGCCACCTTCACCTACGACGCTCTGAAGCTAGCGGACGTGGTGGTCGTGGACGTGCAGTGTGATTTCCAGAAGGAGGACCTGGGCAATGTACGCAGCGGCCAGACCGACATGGCAGCCCTGGAAGATTCGTTCCGCATCATCGGCGAGCGGATCCCGCCCGCATGCCTCGTCCTGATCGAGACGACCGTCGCCCCGGGCACCACCGAGCAGATCGCCTACCCCTACCTGAAAGAAGGCTTCAAGGCGCGCGGCATCACCAGCGAGCCCTTGCTGGCTCACAGTTACGAGCGGGTCATGCCCGGGCGGAACTACGTGGCCAGCATCCGCGACTTCTGGCGCGTGTGCAGTGGGATCGACGCGGAGTCGCGTCGCCGCGTGGAGTCCTTCCTGCGGGATGTCCTGAACACCGAGGAGTTTCCGCTGACCGTCCTGGACCGCCCCATCGAGTCGGAGACGGCCAAGATCGTCGAGAACAGCTTCCGCGCCACGATCCTGGCCTTCATGGATGAGTGGAGCCTGTTCGCCGAGCGCAACGGGGTCGACCTCTTGAAGGTCATAGAGGCGATTCGCATGCGCCCGACCCACCAGAACATGATGTTTCCCGGACCCGGCATCGGTGGCTATTGTCTGCCCAAGGACGGCGGTCTCGGCCTGTGGGCTTACAAGCACATCCATGGGTGGAGCGATGACATCTTCAAGATGACTGCCGCGGCCATCGACATCAACGACACGCGCGGGCTGCGCGCGGCCGAGCTGGTGCGCGACGCGTTGCGCGAGATGCACCGGCCCCTCGCCATGGCGAAGGTGTTGATTTGTGGTGCGAGCTACCGCGAAGACGTGGGCGACACACGCTACAGCGGCAGCGAGCTGATCGTTCGCAAGCTGACCGAGATGGGCGCGGACGTACGCGCCCACGATCCCTACGTGGAAAAGTGGTGGGAATTCGCCAACCAGGATGCTTATCCCGCCGCGGGACACAGCCTGGCGCGATTCTTCCGCAACCAGGAAAAGCTCAAGGAGCTGGAGGTTCAGAAAGACATTTTCCCGGCGCTTGCGGGCTGCGACGCGATGGTCCTGGCAGTGCGGCACGGGGAGTACCTGCAACTCACGCCGGACGCGGTCGTGGAAGCAGCCGGCGGCCCGCTGGCCGTGATCGACTGCTTCTGCATGCTGGACGATGCCGCGATCCGCCGCTATTTCGAACTGGGCTGCGAGGTCAGGGGGCTGGGCCGCGGGCACGTGCGGCGGATCAAGGAGAGCGTACGACACGGCTGAGCGAGTCAAGCCTTGCCCACGACCCCCATGCGCTCGAGCAGCCGGTTACTTCTGCAACGTCATCTTCTGGGACGCGACCATGCCGCCGGCTTCCAACCGGTAGATATAGACACCGGAAGCGGCTTGCCGACCTTGCTCGTTTCTCCCGTTCCAGGACACGCTGTGGTGTCCTGCTTCCAGCTGTTCGTCGACGAGGTTCCGCACCAACCTGCCCTGCAGGTCGAATATGCGCAGAGTCGTCGGCACGGTCACACCATCGGATCCCGGAATCTGGAAGAGGATGCGGGTGGACGGGTTGAACGGGTTGGGCGAGTTCTGGTGCAGGGTGAAGTCGACCGCAGCGGGGGTATCGTCCACCGGAGTCGGCGCGACCACGTGTACGATACCGGTCATGCCGAGCAGGAAGTGCGGACGGCAGAGGTACGGTACGTCGCCCGCAGAAAGGAACGTGAAGGAGAAGATCGGGTTGAGGGCATCGAGGGGCGCGTCGAACATGGTGCCCAGTTCGGGATCGTCGAAGTCGATCCCGTTGGTGACCGTGTGGGACAGGCCGGACCATATCCATTCGATGGTGTCGCCCACCTCGATCGTGATGTCAGCCGGCTGGAAGGTGAGGTTGACCTGGTTGACGGTGTGAGTTATGGCCAGGGCACCGGCGGCGGGCATGCAGACCAGCAACGCTGCTACGAAAAGCCCAGTTAATTTGATTCTCATGGAGGTTCCCCCTTGCATCGAGTCGGTGTGAAAAATAATGTCCGACGTTCGAGGCTGACAATGCAGTGTCCGTGATTAGCGCATTTGTGAACCGATGGTACTTTCCGGAAAACAGCCGGATCGGATCTCCCTCACTTAATCTCTCTAACTTCGAGATTTCAATAATCTACGAATTCAGTCCTCTATATGCCAACTCTGGTGGCAGATGGAGTACGTTCGGGTGGATTCGCGCTCGCAGCCGCCGGTCTGGTTGAGTTGAGATACACCTTTTTGGTTTAGAGTACGGTAGTTATAGTGGATTATCTTCGTGGTCGCTCGTCCCTGCGGATGAGCCTGCCTGCCCAAGGAGGAGTCGCCTTGACCGCTCCCTCGCGCCTCACCTGCGTCGGCCTCGTTCTCATGGTGGTCGCTGGGTGGCTACTGACCGCGCTGGACGCCGCAGCTCTGCCCCGCTACTCCGCGCGCTACGGCCAGAGCTGTCACCTGTGTCACGTGAATCCCACTGGCGGGGGCATGCGCGACCTCTACGCGACCCACTATCTCATCCCCACCGAGATGGTACTGCACCGACTCGAGGGCGAGGAGCGGGAGAAGATAGACACGCAGATCACCAGCACCATCAACATCGGTACGGACCTGCGCACCATCGTGCACGAGGGCGAGGGCAACCAGGGACAGAGCTCCGTCTTCGCCATGCAAGGCGACCTGTACCTAGCCTTTCAGCTGGACAAGCGGTTCCTGGCCTACCTCGATCAGGGGCAGAGCCGCACCCAGGAATTCTTCGGACTGGCCCGTGTTTTTCCTGCCCACGGGTACTTCAAGGCTGGACGTTTCATGCCGGATTACGGCTGGCGATTCGCCGATCATCAGACCGCCGTGCGGCGGTATCTCCTGTTTCCCGAGGGCACTGATTCTCCTTCCAGTTTCATCGATTCGGGGCTCGAAGTCGGGTTCTATCCCTGTCGGCGGCTGGAGCTGACGGCGTCCTTGCAGGAGGGTGGCACCAACAACGGGGACAGCTACACGGGCCGGGCCGTTCTGCGCCGGAGTTTCGGCCGGGTGAACGTGGCCCTGGGGGGCTCATACCTCCGGCGCACCGAGAGTGCGGTGGAGCGTCGCGCCGCGGGTGGTTTCGCCTACTTCAACGTCGGTCCGTTCGTCTGGATCGGGGAGGTTGATGAGACCCGTCGCTTGCCCGCGGGGGAGGCGAAAGTGTTGGGTATGTTAATTTCCCAGGAAGTGGCGTGGCAACTGGTGCAGGGAGTGGACCTGAGACTGACCTACAGCTTCCAGGACCCGAACCGAGCTTACACGACCGGCAGTCGTTCCCGGTGGGGCGGCGGTGTGGACACGTTGCTGCATCACTTCTTCGGGCTGCAGTTCATGGTAAATTACTACGACTTCGAGCAGGGGCAGGACGTGACGGAAGAAGATTACTTCCAGCTCGAACTCGTGCTTCATTTCCTCTACTAGGCAGGCACGCGGAAGGCGCGCGATCTATACGCGGCGGAAAGGACATGTGGTGCGATTTCTGAAGGTGGAGATATGGTCGTTCCTGGTGCTGCTGGTCGGTTTGGCGCTGTTGCCCGGCTGCTCGGACGAGGGGGTCACGCCGCCGCCGCCGCCGGACCAGCCCGTCTCCTTCAGCACGGACATCCAGCCCATCTTCGACGCTCGCTGCGTGGTCTGCCACCAGCCTGGTGGTCAGGCCTTCTTCCTTTCTTTGCTGGTGGGCGAGAGCTACGACAACTTGGTGAATGCCGATTCCTTCATCTACACAAATCCCCAGGCCACGCGGGTGGTGCCGGTCGATCCGGACGTCTCGGTCCTCTACAACAAGGTGGCCGACACTGGTCAGTACGGCGGTATCATGCCGCAGCCGCCCAGCACTCCCTTGGTACCCGCCCAGGTCGAGCTGATCCGTCTCTGGATCGTCCAAGGGGCGCTGGAAAACTGATCCGGGATGAGCTGCCCATAGCACAAGTGGTCACGTTGCCGGCATCCTGCCTACGCGAGGAGCTTGTGGGAAACAAAGATGAGCTGGGGCAACTGGCTTGCTGACGGCAGTATTCGACATATTCGGGAGATACGATTAGGGGAACCACGGGAGCGGAAGGTTGTCCATCCGCTGTAAAAATCTATGGCATCAGGCGAGAGTGAGCCGGAGAATGCGGCTAGTTGCCACGGCTTTCTCCTCGCTCCCGTGGTCTGTCTGGGCGAGGGGCCACCCAGGCCCACTCAATATAAGACCTTTTTAGTTTGTTGTCAACAATAATATTGAATAACAAACTTTGCATATAAGTAGGAATTACTTGCGTTCCCTTCTAGCAATTTCGAAATGGTGATACAATCGCGTTTCCCGGCGGAATTATTGGGCAGCGAGTACTGCCGCACACGCTTAAAACCAGCCGGGCTTGACTCTCAGAAAGGGCTTTACCGTGATTATTCTTACCGCGACGAAGATGTATAGCTGGCTCTCTCGTGGATTTGTTGTCTTTCTCACCTTGGTTGTCATCCTTGGCGGGACTTCCTGCGGGAAGGAGGTCTCCGACCAGACAGCGACCTCATCTCCCGAGCAACCGCCAGACCAGCTACACAAGCAGCCATCCGAACACCCTGATTTCGCAATCTTGGTGGCCAAGCACGAGGTGCAAACGGTGGCGGACCGACGCTGGTTCCACGCGAACCCCGAGCTGTCCGGGCGGGAGTACCAGACCCACGCGAAGTTGAGGCGGGACCTGGAGAAGATCCCCGGCGTGGAGTTGATCGACGGGGACTGGGGGACCGGTCTGGTGGCCATCCTCCAGGGAGGCCGGCCCGGCCCGCTGGTGGCCTGGCGGGCGGACACGGACGCATTGCCCTT
This sequence comes from uncultured bacterium, assembly GCA_965369485.1. Lineage (GTDB taxonomy): Bacteria > Krumholzibacteriota > Krumholzibacteriia > LZORAL124-64-63 > LZORAL124-64-63 > CBDURX01. The sequence goes on from CBDURX010000001.1 coordinate 11,918, forward strand.
GACGGAAGCGACGGGGTTGCCATTCGCCTCCACCAAGCGGGATACCTTGCATGGCCGTGAGGTCGGAGTCATGCACGCCTGTGGGCACGACATCCACATGAGCGTGGCCGTGGGAGCATTGCGGGTACTGGCGGACGTGCGTGACCTGATGTCCGGTGCCCTGCTGCTGATCATCCAACCGGCCGAGGAGACGGGAGATGGCGCGCGGCAGATGCTAGAAGCAGGCGTCTTCGCCGCCGACCGGCGGCCCCAGTGCGTGCTGGGCCTGCACGACCATCCCACCCTGAAGTACGGTCAGGTGGGTTCGTGCGCGGGGTGGGCTACGGCCAACGTGGACGGCTTCAAGCTGACCGTCAAGGGCAGGGGTGGGCACGGTGCATACCCCCATGGCACGGTGGATCCGGTGACCCTGGCCGCGCAGATGATCGAGGCCTTCAACCGCATCGTGGCCCGGGAGATGGACGTTAACCGTCACAGCGTCATCTCAGTGGGCAGTATTCACGGTGGCGCCAAGGGCAATGTGATCCCGGACGAGGTAGTCATGGAGGCCACTGTTCGCACACACGACGACGAGACCCGGCAAGGCATCAGGGCGAAGATCGAGCGGACAGTGTTCGGCCTGGCCGAAGCGGCTGGAGCCCCGCAGCCGGTGCTGGAGTACAGCTTCGGCACGCCTGCCGGTTACAACGACCCGGAACTGGTGGCCCAGGTGCGTGAGGTGGTCCGACGGGTGCTGGGGCCGGAAAACGATGTCGTCTACCCGCCCGGCATGGGAGGTGAGGATTTCTCGCGCTACGGCCGCGTGGTGCCGGGCTTCCAGTTCCGCTTGGGTGTGGATCCGCCGGAGGGGACGACCAGTCTGCACAGCCCTACCTTCGACCCCGACGAACGGGCAGTGGCCATCGGCATGCGGGTCGTGGCGGAGATCATTTGGGACCAACTGCAGCGTCCTTGAGGTGACGGTCATGTGCTTACTTCTGCTCGCTTACGAAGTGCACCCCGCGTATCAGCTGGTGTTAGCGGCCAACCGGGACGAGTTCTACGCGCGCCCCACGACCCCGCTGGCCTTCTGGGAGGATGCCCCGGACATCCTGGCGGGACGGGATCTGCAAGGGGGAGGAACCTGGCTGGGGGTCACGCGGAGCGGTCGCATCGCCGCCGTCACCAATTATCGGGAGCCGGGCAGTCGCCAGAAGGGCGCTCCCTCCCGCGGGTTCTTGGTGAGCGATTTCCTGAAGGGACAGGAATCTCCCACCCAATACCTGCAGCAAATTCAATCACAGCAGCAGGCCTACAACGGTTTCAACCTGATCGTGGGGGATTTCTCGGACATACCGAGTGTGTCGGACATGTCGAACGTTTCGGACAGTGCTGGACCGCGTCTCTGCTACTTGTCCAACCGGGGCGGAGAAATAAAGGAGTTGCAGACTGGACTGTACGGTCTGAGCAACCACCTCCTGGACACGCCCTGGCCCAAGGTCGAGAAGGGCAAGGCCAGGTTGCGTTCCTTGCTGGTCGGGGACGGTTCCGTTACTCCGGATGATATCTTGCAGATCCTGCAGGACCGGACTCGTCCGCCAGACGACGCGTTGCCCGACACGGGGGTCGGCCAGGAGTTGGAAAGGATCCTTTCGTCTCTCTTCATCACGAGCCCTGTTTACGGGACACGTTCTGCCTCGGTCATCCTCATCCAGGCTGATAGAGGGCTAACCTTCGTGGAACGTACATTCGAACCCGGTGGGGAGGTTGACAGAGCTGCTGATACGCGGGAGTTCGTCATTTCCTTGCCCGGCGAGGTAGACTAGAGTACAGACTGGCAGGCAAGGAGTGGAGATGTTCCTTTTATGTCAGTTCCCCGGTGGGTTACCCGAGTGCACCCGGGTATAATAATCAAACAGATAAAAACATTTTAGGTTATCAAATCAGGGATGCCTTGGTACTGGTATCTGCCCTACTCGTTGTGATGAAACATCTTTGGGCTCACCGACCAGCTTCCGAGGCGTCTGGAACGGCCCGAGTGCCACGGATGGCGGAGGGCCTCTGGAAACCCCGCAGAGGAAATTTCCCAGGCACCGGTTTTTTGTTTGACAGGTTTGGGGTTAGTACTATATTTCCGTAACTATGAAAGTTCAAAATGTTCAACTCTTCCAGATACACGCCGATTATTGCCGTGTCTTGGCCAACCCCAAGCGGTTGATGATCTTGGCCTGTCTGGAGAAGATGGAGATGAGCGTGGGAGAGATAGCCGACTGCATCGGCTCCCCCCTCTCCACGGTCAGCCAGCACCTCAGCGTTTTGAAGAACAAACACTTGGTCGAGTCGCGCAAGGAGGGACAGACGGTGTTCTACAGTCCTACTGACCGGCGGATCATGGATGCTTGCCGACTCATCCGGACGGTGCTCATCGATGGCATGAGGTTGCGTGGCGAGATCGCCCACGAGATCGATCCCGACAAGGTGATTGTGGATGACGAGTAGCTCCGCATATCAATATTTTTTCTTCCATATTTCGTCAATTCCGTAACTACGCGAATACGTATTTTGCGTTCTTCTCATTTTTCTGACCCGAAAGGATCTCCATGGACAGAAGAGATTTCCTGAAGACACTCGGTGTCGCCGGCAGTACGGCCACGGCCCTGGCGGTGTCTCCCGCCTCGGCCGCGGGCGATGCGGAAGCGGCGCCGGAATTCATGTCCGTGCTCATGGACGCCCGGCGCTGCATCGGTTGTCGCAAGTGTGAGTCGGCGTGCGCCGCGGAGAACGGCCTCCCCATACCGGACATCGAGGACACCTCGGTTTTCGAGGAGATCAGGGATACGACCACTTCCCAGTGGACCGTGGTCAACCGGTACCAGACCGACGTGGGAGAGGTGTATGTCAAGAAGCAGTGCATGCACTGCAATCAGGCCGGGTGCTCCACCGCTTGCCTCACGAAGGCGATGTACAAGACCCAAGAGGGGCCGGTCATCTGGCGCGAGAGTAAGTGCATGGGCTGCCGTTTTTGCATGATCTCCTGTCCCTTCGACATCCCCAGGTTCGAGTACGACAAGGCCGTGCCCAAGATCCAGAAGTGCATCCTCTGCTCGCAACGGTTGGAGCAGGGGGAGCAGCCCGCCTGCGTCCAAGCCTGCCCCGTCGACGCGCTCCAGTTCGGAACCCGGCGGCAGCTGGTCGAACTGGCCAAGAGCAGGATCTACGAGAATCCCTGGCTGTACGATCATCACATTTACGGGGAACACGAGGTGGGGGGCACGGGATGGCTTTACCTCTCGCCGGTGCCCTTCGACCAGATCGGGTTCCGTACCGACCTCGGCAACGAATCCGTTCCCCAGCTCAGCCAGAGCTTTCTCTACTCCGTGCCGGTCGTCTTTCTCCTGTGGCCGGCTTTCCTGAGCAGCATGCGCCAGGCCAGGGCCGGCGAGCACGAGGCTGATCGGGATGGCAACGACATCACACCCGGAGACGAGACATGAAGCGAATGGTGGACCGAACCTCCCCGCAAGCCGGTGCTTCTTCGCAGGCTGTTGCTTCTTCACAGGCCGGCGCTTCTCCACAGATCAACAGCGCCAGGGAGCTGATCTCTTTCCTGAAGAGCGAACTGAAGCCCAGAGTCGGTGAGAAACCGTTGACCCCGTTCAACGTGATCTCCCTGGTGATCATGGTACTGGGCGCGATTCTCATCGTGATCCGCTTTGCCCAGGGAATCGGCTCCATCACCAACCTGACGCAGGATTCGCCCTGGGGGATCTGGATCGGTTTCGACGTGGTCACCGGCGTCGCCTTTGCCGGGGGCGCCTACGTCGTCACCTTCATGGTCTACATCATGGGGGCCAAGAAGTACCACCCCATCGTCAGGGCGACGGTTCTGAATGGGTTTTTAGCCTACGTGTTCTACGCCGGGGCATTGCTGCTCGACCTCGGCCGGCCGTGGAACGTCGTCAACCCCATCATCGGTAACTCATTCGGGGTCAGCTCGGTCCTGTTCCTGGTGGCCTGGCACTTCTTGCTCTACATGATCGCCGAATTTCTCGAGTTCTCCCCAGCGGTGGCGGAGTGGCTGGGCTGGCGGCGCGTCCGCAAGATCGTCGGGGCGTTGACCATAGGCTCGGTGATCTTCGGTATCACCCTGTCCACCCTCCACCAGTCCGGGCTCGGCGCCCTCTTCCTGATGGCCAAGAGCAAGATCCACCCGTTGTGGTACTCGGAGTTCATTCCCGTCCTCTTCTTCGTCTCCAGCATCTTCGCGGGCCTCTCCATGGTGATCTTCGAGGGTTCCCTCAGCCACCGGGCCTTCCGGCACCGGCTAAGCCACGAGCAGCACGCCTCGCACGACGGCATCTTGATAGGTCTGGGGCGGGTCTGCGCCGGCACGATGTTCGTCTACTTCTTCTTGAAGGTACTGACGCTCATCCACGGGCAGCACTGGACCCTGTTGAACACGGGATGGGGGTTGTGGTACCTGGTGGAAGTGCTCGGCTTCGTGCTCCTGCCCGGTTACCTGTTCTACCGGGCGGTGAATCAGCGCAGCACACGGCTGATCCGCGTGGCCTCGATCCTGACCATGGTGGGGATTATACTGAACAGGCTCAACATCTCGGTCATCGCCTTCCAGTGGCAAGCGGCGGTTCCCTACGTGCCGTCCTGGATGGAGATCGAGGTGACCCTGGCCATCATTTGCGCGGAGATCTGGGTGTTCCGGTGGGTCGTCAACCGCATGCCGGTCCTGAGCGACCCTCCGGCTTGGGCCGCCGAGCCGGCCGTTGAACATGATCACGGATCACAAGAGGTGCTGGATCCCAGCTATCACGAGTTGTCCGATTAGGGAAGGTGACGGTATGGATGGGTTCTCGTTCGTTGATATTTTCGCGACCAAGGGTATCGAGTACCTCGTGGTCATCGCATACCTCGCGCTGTTCGTTTTCTTCGTGCGAGCCCTCAGCTCCGGCGATGTAAAAAGCGGCAAGACCGCTGGGAAGGAATAGCCATGCAGATGCGGGACACCAAGCGTAAAGCCACCAACAGGTTTGGCCGCTCCAGGTTTGGCCGCGCACTCTGCCTCCTCGGCACGGCCTGCCTGCTGATAATTATCTCACCGGCTGTCACGACCAGCCAGTACGTCCCGGAATCGGACCCACATCTGGTCTGTTCCATCTGCCACAGTTGCAACTTTCCTACCCATGACGACCTGTGCTTGAAGAAGAATTTCTGCATGCGGTTCGAGGTTCCCAGTCAGGTGAGCAGGCTGGGGCACTCCGTCATGGTACTCGACGAGCTGGAGAGCATTTACGAGCCGGTGTATTTCGACCACGGCATTCACGCCCAGATGAGCCAGATGAGCGGCGGCTGCGAGAACTGCCACCACTTCATTCCACCCTCGGCGGGACACCCCGCCTGCAAGGAGTGCCACACGCCGGTAGCCCATCGCAACGGCAAGGCCCAGCCCGGACTGAAAGCGGCATACCATCGCCAGTGCCTCAACTGTCACACCGAGTGGGACACCGAAAGCCATTGCGAGGTCTGTCACCTGAAAAAGGAAGGTGGTCTGCCTGCGGCCGAAGTGGCCAAGATCTCCCGCAAGAGGCATCAAGGTCCCATGAGCGTTAATGATTTGATCGTTTTCGAAACGGTTTATGACGACGGCGACAAGGTTCCGTTCCACCATCTCAATCATGTGGAGAAGTACGATCGGGATTGCGGAGTGTGCCACAAGGACGAGAGTTGCTCCAGCTGCCACGTCCACGGCACGGAATCCCATCCGCTGGGATTGCTCAGCGACATCGATCTGCACGACACCTGCTACCAGTGCCACGATGAGGAGAAGGGGTGCGAGCAGTGCCACGGACGCAACCCTAACGACCTGTTCGACCACGCCTCGACCGGTTGGGAGTTGAAACTCTATCACAAGGTGTTGCATTGCACAGCCTGCCACTCCGTGCGCGGCAAGTACACGGCCAACGACCCGCGGTGTGAGTCGTGCCACTTCGACGGTTGGGACGAGAAGCACTTCAACCACAGCGTCACCGGTGTGGTGCTGGACGAGGTCCATGGAGAGATCTCCTGTGAGGACTGCCATACCTCTGGCCTCGGCAAGCCGTCGGATTGCAGTGAATGTCACGATGACGGGCGTCGCTACGAGCGGCATGCCAGCTTCGGTCCGGGAGAGGAATGATCGCTCGCAAATCGCGGAAGCCCATGAATCTCGAGGGGAGAACCATGCGTGTCGTAAATCTGATAGCCATGCTCGTCGCCGTCGCCGCGTGCTTGGTGGGGTGTAGCGCGGAGGAACAAGAGATCGACTGGGCGTCCCGGCAGATCACGGTGAAGGAGATCGCCGCGCAGACACCGCAGCACGCCAAGCTCCTGTTCGAGAACGATTACGTCATGGTGGCCGAGTTCACCATCGCGCCGGGCGATTCGATCCCATCCCACTACGGCCGCAACCGGGCGGTCTACGCACTGGACGACTACAAGATGAAGTTCACCTACGGGGATATTCAGATCATCGAGGAGCCGAAGAAGGACACGATCCACTGGCACCAGGAAGGGATGCATGCGGCGGAGAACGTAGGCGAGGTAGTCGCCCGGTTCATCGTGGTCTTTCGCAAGCTGTCACGGCTCTTCGACTACTCGGTCATCGGCACTGCGAAGGATTTCACCTGTGTCGCAGCAGAGCACTCTGAGGTTCTCCTGGAGAATCCTTACATGCGTGTAGCGAGGTTCACCCTCCTGCCCGGGGAAACCCTGCCCCTGCACCGGGGGCTGAACCGGGTGACGTACTCGTTGACCGCTTATGATCTCAAGTACATATCGGACACGGTGGGCACTCTAGAGCAACCCTGTGACGCGGGGAGCGTCCACTATTACGAGGCCGACAGCCACGCCATCAAGAACAGCGGCGAGACCACAGCCTGGTACTTGATGTTCGAGATGAAGGAATAATCCGGATTGGTCCACTATTGTGATTCCGGTCCGAAGCTCGCCTGGCGGCTGTACGTGCGACCATCGTCGTGGCAAGCGTCGCAAGTGGCAGCGTCGCCAATGCCTTCCACGTGACAGTCGCTGCAGTCGGCGTCGGCGTGCACCTCGTCCAGCACGACACCGGTGACCCCGTGGTTGAAGCGGTCCGTGTCCCAGCCGGTGGGATGACAGCTTGTGCAGGCTGGCTCGGGATTAGCGAAACGCGTTCCGCGGCGCGTGTGGCAAGAGCTGCAGCGTATGGCGCTGTGATAGGTCTTCAGCGGCCAGCCCGTCGTGGCATGGTCGAAGGTGTCCTGAGGATCCCGGCCGTGGCACTCCTCACACCCTTTCTCCTCGTCGTGGCACTGGTAACAAGTATCGTGCATGTCGATCTCATCGAGATTCCCGATGGGATGAGAATCTGCGCCGTGGACGTGGCATTGGGAACAACTCTCCTGCTGATGGCAGAAAACACATTTCCCTTCGTACTTTTCCACGTGGTTGCGGTGGTGGAATGGGACCTTGTCCCCTTCGTCGTATTCGGTTTCGAAAACGATGAGGTCTTTCATGACAATCGGTTCGTGATGGACTGTTGTGGAGTAGGTAGTCGCGCTCCCGTGTAGCGCCCCCCCCGCCTTCTTGGCGTGGCAGATCTCGCACTGCGTCTCCGTATCCCACTCCATGTGGCAATTCAGGCACTGACGATGGTAAGCCCCCTTCAAACCTGGCTGGTTGAGATCCTCATGGTTAACAGAAGCGGGATGGCACTCACGGCAGGCAGGATGTGGCAGATTGGGCGGCGTGTAGTGATGGCAGATGGCGCACCCGCCCTCTATCTCAGCCATGGCCGCGTGCATGCGGTGGTTGAAGTACACCGGCACGTAGAGGTCTTCCAGCTGTGCGAGGATGGCTATATCGGGCCCGAGTTCGGGATTAAGTTCTGCGGAAACAAGATTTCGCGGGCAGGTAAACTCCTTCAAACAAGGCTCGTCCACACTCGGATAGTCACACAGGTGGCAGTAGGAGCACTCGAGGACCTGCTCTACTGACAGTTCGCCGTCCAGAGGTGCGAACCCACTCAGTGTCGATCCGCTGATCGCGAGGATTATAAAGGTACACCAGCGTGCTCCGGACATTTCACTTCTCCCCTCTTCAAGTCCACCTCAGCCGCCTCAGCGGGAAGGATGGGTAGGATGGTCACTAGGACTCGGTAGATGAGGATCAAACCCGAGGCCAGCCCGGCCGTGACGGCAATCTCGCCGAAGCTGGGGAAGTAGGGTTTCGTCTGGTAAACGGGTGTGTAGGCGACGAGGAAGACATTGATTCGATTGATCACCACGCCAAAGATGACCAGCAACGAAGCGGTCAACAACAAGGACGGCGAACGCCGGACCTTGTCAAATAGGAACATGACCCAGGGGATCACAACACCGCCAATCACCTCGACCAGAAACATCAGTGATTGGGACGTGCCCGCCAGCAGATAGGGAAAGGTGTCCCTGATGACCATGTCACCGATCTTGAAGGACAGGT
>CBDURX010000002.1:0-16399 GCA_965369485.1 uncultured bacterium
TCGCCTGGCCACCGTAGAGAACGACTCCATGGGGCTGTTCGCTAATGACGATGGCGAACACGGCAACAACATCTTATCACTGGCGGCTCGGCCCAACGGTGAGATCTGGTTCAGCCAGTTCCGACAGGGTGTCCTACGCTACATGCCGGCCACTGGCCAGGATCCGGAGGATTTCGAACACATCACATCCAGCAACTCCAGTCTGAGCCACAATCGCGTGGTGCAGACTGTCATACATCCGGCTGGTCCCATCCTGTTCACGAATGACCGCTCGGGAGTGGACGTGCTCCTGGATCCGGACCGCTGGTCCCGGAGTGACCAGTGGTTGGCGCTGCCGACAGCGACCCCTGGTGGTCTGGGCGGCAGTAGCGTGAAGGATGCGGTCGTCGAACGGAACGACGTCATCTGGTTTGCCGTGGACCAGGTGGGTCTGGTTCGCTGGGACCTGAACGGCAGTGTGAGGGGGCCGGAAGAAGACCTGACCTGGGACAACCCCTTCGATGATCGGTGGGATGCTCCCATCACTTCACTGCCGGGGAGCCAGTTCGATTTCCGCGGGGTCGTGGCGGTCGCAGTCGACCGGGAGGGGCGCATCTGGGCCGGAGGCAGCGGGGGCGCCGTTCAGTTCACTTTCGAGCCCGGGTCGATTCCGGAGAACAGTGTCGCCACGTTGGTGCGGGACTACCGTGAGAAGAGTGATGTGTTCTTCGATGGCTTGCTGACGGGCGATGTGACCGATTTAGCGGTGGACGGCAACGGCGACATGTGGGTGTCTTGCAACGCAGGTCTTAACCGCATTCGTACCAGGGGCAGCAGCACCGCCATCGACGCCTATACGGATTTGACAAAGTTCTTCGAGTTCGGATTCGGCGTGCTCTACTCGCCGTCCATCATCGTCGGCCTGCCTGGAGGAGAGACTGTCTGGGAGCTGGCCATCGATCCGGCGGGCCGGCACTTGCTGGTGGGCTCCGGCAATGGCGCCGCCCTGCTGACGATCGCCCCTCTTCAGGACACCACCGGCGAAGCCTTGACGAGTCTTTACTTCTATCCGAATCCGTTCGTGCTCGGAGACACCATGCTCAAGCTGGGCGGGATCATGGCCGCGGTCACTTTCGAGAACGGTCTACCCCAGGGCGGCGCCCAGGTTGAGATCTACAATTTGGAAGGCCAGTTGGTCTTCCGGGACGAAAACGTGGCCGCGGACAGCGGTTTCTGGGACGGCCGCAACCGCTTCGGCAACGTGGTGGCCGGCGGTCTCTACGCGGTGAAGGTGGGGCTGGCGGGGGAGACGTCAGTCAAGACACTGGCGGTGGTGCGTTGATCTTCGTGCCGGCAGTTGCAGGCAGAGTGTGGGGCACTCACGTTCTTCGCGCGAGGAGAGTGGGAGAATGACCGGACCGGCGGGTGATCGGAGCCACCAGAAGCGGGCACGACTGCTGGTCGTGGGGGCCGGTGAAGCCGGCCGTTCCCTCGTGCGGGAGATCCAGGAGGAGGACCTCCCTGTTCAGCCGGTGGCCTTCCTGGACGACGACCCCGGCCTGGTGGGACAAGAGTTGTGCGGACTGCCGGTCCTGGGCGGCATCGAGGAGTTGCCCGCGGTGGCCCGGCAACTGCAGGCCGAGGAAATCCTCATCGCCATTCCCTCGGCAACCGGTGCCTTGATCCGACGGTTGGTGATTCTCTGCCGCCGGGCGAAGGTACCCTTCAAGATCGTGCCAGGGATCCGGGCCATCATCGAGGGGGATGTCTCCTTCGACCAGGTCCGGCCCGTGGCGCCGGAAGACTTGCTCGGCCGTGAGACGGTCACCTTCCGTGCCGGCAGTGCCCGCAGTGTCGTGGCCGGCCGCAGTGTTCTGATCACAGGCGCCGGCGGTTCCATCGGCGCCGAACTGTGCCGGCAGCTGCTGGCTCTCGAACCGGCGGAACTCTTGCTCCTCGGACGAGGCGAGAACAGCCTGTTCGAGATCGCTCTGGAACTGGGGCCTTTGGCCGGAGCAACCCGCTTGCGCACCCTCGTCACGGATATCCGGGACGACAGGCGCCTGCAGGTCATGGCGAGGCGACACCAGCCTACCTTGATCCTTCACGCTGCCGCCCACAAGCACGTCCCGATGATGGAGGACAATCCCGAGGAAGCGGCCATTGTCAACGTCCTGGGCACTGCAAACCTGATCGCTTTCGCGCGTCGCGTCGCCGCTGAGCGTTTCGTGATGATCTCCACCGACAAGGCCGTGTCTCCCCAGAGTGTGATGGGCGCCACCAAGAAGGTAGCCGAGATGGTCGTGCGGGCGGCCAGTGAGGACAGTGGTCCAACCCGCTTCATGACTGTCCGTTTCGGCAATGTCCTCGGCAGTCGCGGTTCTGTCGTGCCGTTGTTCAAGCGGTGCATTCGGGATGGCCGGCCGCTGCCCATCACCGACGAGCATATGACTCGCTACTTCATGACCATCAAGGAGGCTGTGCTCCTGGTCATCGAGGCCATGGTGCTGGGGGAGAACGGTGCAACTTACATCCTGGAAATGGGGGAGCCGGTCTCGATCCTGGAATTGGCGAAGAACCTGCTCGTGCTTTCCGGATACGACCCCGAGAACGGCGATGAAGGACCCGGCATCGAGGTGACAGGGTTGCGTCCGGGCGAAAAACTGCATGAGGCGTTGGTCGAGCCGGACGAGATCGTCGAGTCGAGTCCCAACCCGCTGATCCGGAAGGCGAAGCCGGTCCGGGTCTCTTTCGATACCGAGTCCGCCTTGGCCATGCTCCTGGCGCCTGCGGAGGCGGGAGACCGGGAGGGGGTGCGAACGGTCCTGGAAAAGATACTGAGCGGTGTGAATCTCTCCTCCAGCCGGAGCGACACACCGTGAGCAGTCCACGACCGCACCCCTGGCACATCAGTTTGGACAGTCGACCGCCGCCGACATGGGACTCTTTCCTCCGGGACTGTCCGGACGCCAATCTCTTTTTCAGCAGCCTCTGGAGTCGCGTCGTGTGCGACAACCTACCGGGTGCCACAGCTGTCTGGCTGACAGCTCGCAGCGGCGACGCGCTGGGGGGCGGTATGGCGGCGGTGAGCTGCCGACACGGACCGCTGGGTCGTCTCGTCAGCCACTACGATGGCACAAGCGGCGGACCGGTGATCACCTCCGCACTCGCGCCCGATCAGCGAGAGCAACTCTTCACCGAACTTGTCGAGTGTTACGCCGGACTCCGGCATGGTTCGGTGCAGGAGGCCACCCTTTCCCTCACCGCCGGCCAAGAGCAGGATTACAGTCACCTACTGCAGGGAACCGGCTGGCGGCGGCAGGAAGTGCCAGCGGCGGTCATGCCCCTTGAGGGCGGCCTGGAGTATGTCGAGAGACACGTCTTGAAGAAGAATCGGCGCAACGAACGCAACCGGGCTTTGAAACGAGGCTGCAGTTACGGCGTGACCAGCGATCTCGATCTCCTGTCCACCTACTATCCTATCTACGAGGCCGCAGCCCACCGCTGGGGTATCACACCGGTGTCCCTGGGCCTTTTGCGCGACGTGTTGAGGGGGGGCGAGGAGCATGCCTTCCTGACCTACGTCCGCTGGGAGGACGAGATCATCGGGGCTCACCTCAACTTCCACTGGGGAGACCGGGTGACTGCCTGGAACGGAGCGACCCTCCCTGCACACGACGACAAATTTCCCGCCACCCTCTTGATCTGGGCCGATCTGGAGGAAGCGTGCCGGCGCGGGGCGGCCTGGCTTGATCTGGGGGGCAGTGGGGGTCTGGCCTCCCTGGCCAACTTCAAGAAACTTCTCGGCGCTCAGGAGGAGATACGTGGTCACTACGTGCTGGAATCAAACTTGATGCGAGTCTGGCGCCGGGGACGTGACCTGATGCGCACTCTTGGGAGCCGCTCGTGAATACCATCGCGACGGGAGGGCGCATTCTCGCCAGCCGGTCGGGGCAGGCGGCTTTCATCGCCTTGACCGGTATCATTGTGGCGCGCAGCCTGGGGCCAACGGGGCAGGGCCACTTCAGCCTGACCGTGATGGTCATCGTGCTGGTGGCGGCTGTGCTCAACGGTGGGATGGGGCTTGCAGCCGTACCCAAGTTGCGCCGTGGTGAGGTATCGCTGGTAAATATGCTCAGGGCGCAGGCCGTGTGGATTGCGCTGGTCGCCGTTGTGGTCTTCGTCCTGGGTGTTATCGGCAGTCGCAATGCGTTGGCTGCCATTGCTGTAGACCGGCTCGGCTGGAACGCTCTCACGGCGGTGGCTAGCTGTTTCGCCGTGGTGGCGCTGCTCGCGTTCGAAATCTTTTTCTACGATCTCCTCGCCGAGGGTCGCCTGGTGGTCGGGTCGGTGATCAACCTGAGCCGGGCCATCTTGCACCTGGTCATCATCGGCATATTGTTGTTCGGGCGCGGTCTGGACCTGGAAGGGGCGGTGGCGGCCTACGCCGTTGCCCAGGGTTATGCTGCCTTCACCATCGTACTCTTGCTGCTACGGCACATTCGGCGACGAGGCGGGTCTGGTGCGAGGATCGCGGATGAGGAGGGAAAAGCCGGGAATGCCTCCGGCACCACGCAGGTGATGACTGCCTGGCCACTGGCGACCCTGGTGGGCCAGAATCTGCGCCACGGCTGGGTGGGTCAGCTGTCGGCTGTGGCCTCCTTGCTGCACCTGCGTCTGGATCAGGCCCTCGTCTCGATCTTCTGGAGCGCGGCCGTCGTCGGCGTCTATTCGTGGGCCGTCCAGGTTGGGGAGTTGCTCTGGCTCCTTTCGGCGGCATTGAGCCCCTTGTTGGTGTATTCCTCGGCCGCGCTGGACTCACCAGCCGAGCGTGACCAGCAAGCGGCTCGGGCTGTGCGCGTGGGCCTCTCGGCCACGGTGGTGGTGGCCTTGCCGCTGGGCTTGGTGGCCGGACCTTTGCTCACCTTCGTCTTTGGTGAGTCGTACGCTGGCTCGGCGCCGGCCCTGCGCGCGCTTCTGCCGGGAATCGTGGCCTTCGCGCCGGCAGCCGTGCTGGCCGGAGATTTCATCGGCCGGGGCCACCCCGCCTGGAATGCCCAGGCCAGCATCCTGACACTGGTCGTGAATGTGGCCTGTGGTCTCTGGCTGATACCCCGCCACGGTGCGGTGGGCGCCTCCTGGGCTTCTACCATCGCCTACAGTGTCGGTGCCACGGTCATGCTGGCCCGTTTTTGTCGGACGACCGGCTTGCCCCTGACAGAAATCCTGCTGCCACGATGGGACGATTTCCGCCGTTGAAGCCGGCCGTCTCTACGGGGGCCTCATCCTGCGCGGGCCGGGATTTATCCCCACTTTTTTTTCGCGACCCCAAACCATCGAAGTGGCCATTTGGCTGAGTCTTAGGCCTGCTGTGGTGTGGGTGGAATGACAGCTCGCCAACCCCTGGAAAAATGGTGTTGACAGTACTATGGCGCCTGTCTATGGTGGGCAAGCTGGGTGAAAAAAGTTTAGAAATGGTGAATAATGGTTCCCGCAAGGCAGAGGTGACAGCAACCGTGAGCGACCGCGATGCAAAGGAGAGGGATGACGACGCAACCTATTATTTCCAGGGATCTTACACGAGATCCGTGGACGACAAGGGGCGTTTCTACCTGCCTTACCGTTTCCGGCACAGCGGAGGTGCTGTTGGGGACGAGGAATTCGTTCTCAACGAGGGCCCCGACCACATTCTCTGCCTCATGCCCCATACGGAGTGGTTGCGGGCTTTCCAGCGTATCCGTCGGCAGAAGCTCACCCGCAAGACACGCGAGGAGTTGCGCCGGCAGAGTCACAACAGCGCCATCGTTGTGCCGGATTCCCAGGGCCGCATCAAAGTCGATACGGAGATCCTGAACCGTCACAGCATCGCGGAAAGAGTTCTCGTGATGGGAATGGGGCACTATCTGGAGCTTTGGAACCCGGACCGGCACGCCGAGCACCACGCGGGCCTGTCCGATGCGACACCGGAATTCTTGGACGAGTTCTTTGGTTGATGGCTGCTCACGGAGGGGCGGTCGTAGAGGGAAGGAGCCCTCGTGCCGAGAGAGTTGACCCGGCGGTCGGTCGAGTGCAGGGGCCCCGGCAGCGGCCTGGATTTTCAAATCCGACGGCTTGACGTGACCGTTTGGGTCACTCTCTCTGGCGTATTGGATCGTTCTCAGCTCTCCCGCCTCGTCCACTGCATCACCCCGCTCCTCGGCGAGCGTGGCCACCGGATCGTCCTGGACGGCCGGCGATTGCTCCATGTGGACTACCGTGCGGTACAGCCGCTCATCCGCTGGCACAAACAGTTACGCAGTTATCACCACCAGCTCGACCTGTACCAATGGAACGATTACCTGAAGGCGATCCTCTGCATGGAGGATTGGCAAGGGGAACTGAATCCGGCGCCCGTTCGCCTCTCCGCCTGGCACAGTCTGGCCCAGGTGAGGCAGGGGACGGCAGTATGATGCCAGCTCCCCACATTCCCGTTCTGCTGGAAGAGACCATCCGCCTCCTCGACCCGGCCCCGGGCAAGCGGATCGTGGACGGTACATACGGGTTCGGGGGCCACAGCAAAGTCTTACTGGGCAAGGGCGCCGAGGTCCTCGGCCTGGACCTGGACGGCGAGGCCGTGGAGGCTTGCGAGGAGGTCCGGGCGAAATGGCCGTGTCTACAGTGTCGGAATGTCTCTTTCCGGTATCTCGACACGCATCTGGCGGACCTCGGGTGGTCGGCCGTCGATGGCCTGCTGCTGGACCTCGGCGTCAGCTCCAGACAGCTGGACGATCCCGACAAGGGCTTCAGTTACCGGGCCGATGGCCCTCTCGATCTCCGGTTCGACCGGAGCGCGGGACAGCCGGCCCACATGCTCCTGCAAAACCTGGCTGAAGCGGATCTGGCGCGCTTGATCTGGGAGTTTGGAGAGGAAAGGGCCTCCCGCCGCCTAGCCCGAGCCATCGTGAAGGCGCGGGCCGAGGAGCCCATCCGCACCACGGGTCGGTTGCGTGACGTAGTCACGCGCAGTCTGCCCAAGAGCCAAAAGCTGGCACCTACTCTCAGCCGTCTGTTTCAGGCCCTGCGCATCGCCGTCAACGCAGAGCTGGAAGCGCTGGCGGATGTGCTCGCCCTGGTACCGGTCTGTCTGGCGCCGGCCGGACGGGTCGTGATCATCTCTTATCACTCTCTCGAGGACCGCCTCGTGAAACAGTGGCTGGACACTGAGAGCCGCGATTGCATCTGCCCACCGGATGCGCCGGCCTGCTGCTGTGGTCATGTGCGTTCGCTGCGGGTCTTGACCCGCAAGGCGGTACAGTCCTCACGACTGGAGAGACAGGAGAACAAGAGGTCGCGGAGTGCACGCTTGCGCGCCGCAGAACTGCTGTGAGGGGCGGAAAGGAGGGACACGTGGGTCGTCTGCTGCGGTTTGGCAAGGATTCTCGCAGTGTGCCGTGGCGGGAATCGCACGGTCCCATGGCACGGTCGCGCCACTTCTTGAGCCGCCCCGTGCTCTATAGCCTACTGGCCGCGGCCGGAGTGACCACACTGCTGTCCCTGCTCGTGGTCCTGGCCAACAGTTGCGTGATCCTGCGGTGTGATATCGATGATCTGCAGAGAGAACAGGACTACCTGGAAGCAAAGGTTGCACAGTTGACAGTGAAGTGGAACCGAGCATCTGCACCAGATGTTGTGATTTCCCGGGCCGAGAAGGAACTCGGCCTGATCACCCCCGACAGACCCGGAATCGTGATCGTCATGTTGGACGAGGCGAAGGAGCGCCAGGTGCCGGCGTGGCGGCGATTCCTCGGGACTGTCGGGGGTGGCGGGGAAGGTGTGCCAGCGGTATCAGCCCAATCGAGGTAACCATGCAGAGGTTCGTGGGGGGGAGCTGGCGCCACTGGGTTCTGAAAGCGTGTCTCCTGTCAATCGCCCTCGTCTTTTGTGCTCGCCTGCTCAATATCCAGATCTTCCGCCACGACTATTTCCAGAGGCGAGCCGAGATCCAATGGCGCAGCCCCATCGATTTGGCGCCCGAACGAGGCAATCTCTACGATCGCCACGGCCGGCCACTGGCTCTCTCGGTGAAAACCTGGCGGATCGGCGTCTCCACGCAGAAGCTGGATCGTGCCCAGCAGGCGGTGGTGACCTTGGCTGAACTGCTCGAGCTGCCGGCGGATGCCATCCGAAGCCGCCTCCAGGCTGCAGCGGGTCGGCACGTAGTATTGGCCCAGCATGCCGTCCTCTCGCCTGCCGAGCTGGACCGCTTGCGCGAGTACGAGTCCGTCACCCTCGATGATCTGCGGTCGCGTATCTATCCCCTGGGCGGTATCGGCGCCTCTCTCATCGGTCACTTCCGGAGTGGTGAAGGGCAGGGGCCGGATATCACGACCGGTTTGGAGCAAAGCCTGGCCTTTTACCTGGCCGGTCAGACCGGGAAGGCTTGGCGGTTGGAATCGCCTATGCCGGACGAGTCGTTGGGGACGATCGTGTTGCAGGAAGCGGTTCACGGCCGCAATGTGCTGCTGACATTGGATGCGGACCTGCAGGAGATCTGTGAGAGAGTGCTGGCTCGGTCCGTGGTGCGCTACGGTGCCAAGGGTGGGAGCATCCTGATCGTCGAACCGGCCTGCGGCGATATTCTGGCGGCCGCCAGCTATCCCCTCCTCGCTGACCGCAGCCAACGCTGCAGTGACCCCGCGGTCTGGAACAATTGCAATTTCACGGGTCAGTACGAGCCCGGATCGGTGTTCAAGATCTTCACCGCCGCGTCCCTTTTGGCCAATGGCGCTATCGACACGGCGACGGTCTACGACTGCGACGATAGTGACTTCGGCAGGTTCACGATTCGTAATTCCGATGGTCACTCTTTCGAGATGCTCTCCTTCATGGAAGCTTTCTCCCAGTCGTGCAACGTCTACTTCGCACGTGCCGTAGGGAACCTGAGTCCTGAAGAGTTCTACCGCGATTTGACGGAGTTCGGATTCGGCCAACGGACACGGTTTCCATACCAGGCTCAGGCGGCGGGAATCCTGAAACCGCCCGCCGACTGGTCCGGCCGTTCCCAGTCCACCATCGCCATCGGTCAGGAGGTAGCGGTTACACCGCTGCAACTGGCCATGGCCGTGAGCGCGGTGGCTAACGGTGGCATCCTCTATGCGCCACGCATCGTGCGCCAGATCCACGACCGGGAGGGGAGGGTGATCGAAAATTGTCCCCCCATCCCGTTACACCGCGTCGTGTCCGAGGCGTTGGCCGCGTTGTTGCGCGAGGCCATGGCGCGGGTCGTGTCCGAGGGTACGGGGGAAGGTGCAGCCCTGCCCTGGATCCGCACCGGAGGCAAGACTGGCACCGCCCAGAAGTGTCTCGACGGGCATGGTTACGCCAGGGGCAAGTACGTGGCCAGCTTCGCCGGTTGCGTGCCCAGCGATCGACCTCGCCTGGTGATCCTAGCAGTAGTGGACGAGGCATCCGGTGTTAACCACTATGCCGCCCAGAGCGCGGTGCCGATGTTTCGGGACGTTGTCACGGAGATACGTCGAACCACGGACTGGTTGACAGGTGTGTGCAATGAGGCCACTGGCGTCGGTGCGGGATCGACGGTGGCGCGCAGCGTAACAGTGCCGGATGTGATGTACCTTTCCACAGCTCTGGCGACCGCAGAGCTTCGTCGCGTCGGTTTGAGTGTCGGCGGCGGCGACAAGGAAGGCTGTGTCGTGGGGCAATTGCCCGGACCGGGAGCTCTCATAATTTCCGGCGGACAGGTACGGATCACCGTAGCGGCGCGGCGCCATGCGTCTGCAGAAGCCGGACCGGCCTGCCCCGACATGCACGGTCTTTCCTACCGGGAAGTTCGCAACATCGCCGCCCGACTCGGCGTGAATATCGAGATCGAAGGTGTGGGCTACGTCGCGGCCCAGCAACCTCCGGCTGGCAGCAGTCTCGGATCTGCCGGCATCCGGGTGCGGATGGTGGCTCCATGGCTATGAAATGCGTCCAGCTCTGCGCCGAGTGGCGGGAACTGTCACTCGAGGGGGATGGGGAAATCATCATCGAAGAGGTGTCAATGGACTCTCGCCACTGTGGTCCCGGCGTCCTCTTCGTGGCCGTGACGGGTAGTCTGGTCGACGGACACGACTACGTGGCTGCGGCGGTGGCGGCCGGTTGCGCAGCCGTTCTGGTGGCTGCCCGGCGGCGGGCAGCATTGGATCTGGCGCCCGCGGAGGGTCGCCCCGCGGCTGTGATCACCGCGGCCGACACGTCACTCTGGCCAGCACGCTTGTCGCGTGAACTGGGTGGCCGGTCCGACGCAGAGATGGTCGTGGCCGGAGTGACAGGCACCAATGGCAAGACGACGGTCGCATTTCTCTTGCGACGACTCCTGGAACGGCTGGTCGGTCCCTGTGGTTTGCTGGGAACCATACGCTACGAGATAGGTGACGAGACGATGCCGGCGCCCCTGACGACGCCCGACGGCACTCTTCTCTACGGACTGCTCGGTAGGATGCGGCGGCGCGGTTGCCGCGCCGTGGCCATGGAGGTCTCCTCCCACGCCCTGGATCAAGGGCGCGTGGCGGATCTAGCCCTGGACGTGGCCGTCTTGACCAACCTGGGCCGGGATCACCTGGACTACCACCGTGATCTCGACGACTATCTCGCGGCCAAGGTCAAGATAATCGATCTGGTGCGGCCGTCGGAGCGGCGGGGAAAAAAAGTCGGGAGTGTGGTCCTGAACGCGGCCGACCCGGCGTTCGCTTCTCTGGCCACGGACGATTTGCCCGTCCTGCGCTTCGCGGCCGGGGAGCCGGGCGAGGGTTCCAGCCGGGTGGATTTGCAGGTGGTGGAGAGCCGACTCTCCTTGCAGGGGACTCGTCTCACCCTCGTCTACGCAGGTCAGGAGCTAGAACTGACCAGTCCACTGGTGGGCCGCTTCAACGTGGAGAATCTCACCGCGGCCCTCGCCGCCGGATTGGCACTGGGGTTGCCGGCGGCCGCTTGCTGTGCTGCCCTGGCGGAGGTGGATCAGGTCCCCGGGCGGATGCAACGTTTCGTGCTGCCCGGTGGCGCGATGGCGGTGGTGGACTACGCACACACGCCCGATGCCCTGGCGGCATTGCTGACCACTTGCCGGGAGCTTGCGGCCGAACGCTTGTTGGTAGTCTTCGGGTGCGGAGGTGATCGTGACCGGGGCAAGCGCCCTCTCATGGGTGCGGTGGCGGCCCGCCTGGCGGATCGGGTTTGGATCACGTCCGACAATCCGCGCAGCGAGGATCCCGCTGCCATCACCGCGGCCGTAATACGTGGATACACGGCCGAGCGGAACCGTCGTGCCGAGGTGTGTCACAAATTATTGGATCGTCGGTGTGCCGTCGAGGCGGCCCTCGCCGAGGCGTGTCCAGGGGATCTGGTCGTGGTGGCGGGGAAGGGACACGAAAATTACCAACTGGTCGGGGATCAGCGGTTGGATCTGGACGACAGCGTGACTATCCGGGATTGGATCGTGAGGAGTAGCAATGACGGGTGAGACAGTTTACACCCTGCGTCAGGCGGCGTCCGATCTGGCCGCGGACACTCTGTTCGCGGGATGTTTGCTGGCTGAAGCGCAGCGCTGGTTGCAGTTGGGGCCCGGCGCTGAGGCGAACCTGCCTGGCAGTTTCACCTCGGCTTCCCTCGACTCGCGGGAGATCTGCGCCGGCGAGCTCTTCGTGGCGCTGCCAGGTGAGCGAGTCGACGGCCGGAACTACGTGACGGAAGCCCTGGCCAAAGGCGCGTCGGCCTTGACCCGTGTATGGTCGGATTCGACACAAGATCCTCTGCTTACGAAAGCGGCCCCACCCACGGGTTGCGTGTTGCTGAGCAACGACCCCCGTGCTGCCCTCCGCTCCCTCGCAGCACACTGGCGGCAGCGTCAGTCGACTGCGGTGACGGCGGTCACGGGGAGCAACGGCAAGACGACGACCAAAGATTTTCTAGCGGCTTGCCTCAGTGGCGCCGGCCCGACCTGGGCCACGACTGGAAACTGGAACAACGAGCTCGGTCTGCCGCTGACCCTTCTAGGGCTGCGACCAGAACACCGCTACGCCGCCGTGGAGCTGGGCGCCTCTGCCGTGGGAGAGATAGCCAACCTGGCGGCGCTGGCTCGTCCCCGTTACGGCGTGATCACCAACGCCGCCGAGGCGCACCTGGCCGAGTTCGGTTCCCTGGACGGTGTGATTCAGGGCAAGGGCGAGCTTCTGGCCCAGCTACCGTCTACCGGGGTGGCCGTACTCAACGCCGAGAGCCCGGGGTTCGAGCAATGGTGTGAGCGTGCCGTCTGTACGGTCGTCTCCTTTGGGCAGGAGAGTGGCGACCACCGTTGGTGGTGGCACCCCGGTGCCGAAGCCGGCAGGGGCGTAGTGGAGCTGGACGGCCAATCTTGGCCGGTTCCCCTGCCGGGACAGCACAACGGTGCCAACCTGGTGGCCGCCATCCTGGCCGCCCGCGCCAACGGACTCTCAGACACGGAGATTCGTGGCGGGTTGGACTCGTTCGTACCGTCACCCCACCGCGGCCGCATCGAACAGATCTCGGGACGCTGGCTGCTGGACGACTGCTACAACGCCAACCCAGCGAGTGTGGCCAGTGCGGCTGCGGCGTTGGCATCCCTTCCAGGCGGTGGGCGTAAAATCGCCGTGCTCGGCTACATGGCCGAACTCGGTGCAGAGAGTGCCGGGATACATCGCGGTACGGGCAGGCGCCTCAAGGATCACGGGGTGGAGTTCGTCCTTACGGTGGGACCCGAAGCGGAACCGCTAGCCGAGGGTTTCGCGGCTACGGGCGGCGAAGTGCAGATCCTCGACAGTCACGCCGCCGCCGCCGCGTGGCTGGCGGAACATACACTGCCGGGTGATGCCGTGCTGGTGAAGGGCTCTCGCGCCGCCGCCATGGAAGAGGTTATCACCCAACTGAAGACACTCCTGGTTAATCCGGAATAGGTAGGATCATGTTTTACAACCTCGTCTATCCTCTGCACACCGAGTGGTCAGTGCTGAACATATTCCAGTACATCACCTTCCGCGCGGCATATGCCACCATCACAGCCCTGCTGGTCAGCTTCATCTTCGGCGGTTGGATGATCGGCAAGCTTGAAGCGCTGCAGATCGGCGAGACCATCCGTTCCGACGGACCGGATCACCACAAGGCCAAGGCCGGCACACCAACCATGGGTGGTGTGCTGGTCATCGCGGCCATCGTGCTGCCTACTCTTTTATGGGCGGATTTGACCAACCGTTTCATCCAACTCGCCCTGCTGGCGACGTTGTGGATGGGGACGCTCGGCTACGTGGACGACTACCTGAAGGTGATAAAGAAGCGACCCAAGGGGATGATCGGCCGTGTCAAGCTTATGGGCCAGGTTCTCTTCGGCGTTCTGCTCGGCGTGATCCTCATCGTCGACCCTTTGGATACTACTATCGCCACCCAGACCAACGTCCCTTTCCTGAAGGATGTCCTGGTCGATGTGGGCATCTTCTACATTCCCTTGGTGATCCTGGTGGTCACGGGCACGAGCAACGCAGTGAACTTGGCCGACGGCCTGGACGGTCTGGCCATCGGTCTCTGCTCTCTGGCCTTCGGCGGCTTCGCTGTGCTGTCGTATCTGACAGGTCACGCCGTATTCGCCGGTTATCTGAACATCATCTTCATGCCCGGAGCTGGTGAACTGACCATCTACTGCGCAGCGGTCGCAGGAGCCGGACTAGGATTCCTGTGGTTCAACGCCTATCCGGCAAGGATCTTCATGGGCGACACCGGCAGCCTGGCCCTCGGTGGGGCCCTCGGCACGGTTGCGCTCCTGGTCAAACGGGAATTTCTCCTGATCGTGATCGGCGGCGTGTTTGTCATCGAGACACTGTCGGTCATTATCCAGGTGGCTTACTACCGCTGGCGGGGCGGCAAGCGGATCTTCCGCATGGCGCCGTTGCATCATCTCTTCGAACTGACAGGCTGGTCAGAGACCCAAGTGGTGGTTCGCTTCTGGATCATCGGGATATTGTTTCTGTTGTTGAGCATGTCCACGATCAAGCTGCAGTAGGTGGTGAACAGCGGTGGTTGAATCGGTTCGTGGCAAGACGATTCTCGTGGTGGGCCTGGCGCGTAGCGGTTGTGCGGTGGGTGGTTTGCTGCGCCGGCACGGAGCCGTGGTGATAGGTGTGGATGACGCCCCGGAAGCGGAGGTTCGTCAGCGGTGGGAAGTCGAGGAGTTGACGGATCTGGCCCAGGAGGCCTTCGACGAGGTTCACACCGGTGGCGACTGGTCATGCCGGGCAAGACAGGATCTGGCTGCAGTGGCGCTGAGCCCGGGTGTGCCATTGAATCACCCCGAGGTGGCGCGGCTGCAAGCCCGAGGTATTTCCGTGTGGGGGGAGCTGGAGTGGGCCGCCCGCTTCTTTCGGGGCATTGTGGTGGCCATCACCGGGACCAACGGCAAATCCACGACCACCGAACTCGTGGCCCATCTGGCCCGGGCTGCGGGATGGCAGGCCGAGGCGCTGGGCAACGTGGGACGACCGTTGAGCCTGGTAGCCGACCGCCTCGGACCGGAGGCGCTGGCGGCCGTCGAGGTGAGCAGTTTTCAGTTGGAAACAATCGAGCGGTTCGCTCCCCGAGTGGGCGTGGTCTTGAATCTCGCACCCGATCACCTCGACCGTTATCCCGATCTGGCGTCCTACTATGCGGCCAAGCAGCGGTTGGCCAGGGCAGTGCCGGCCGACGGGACCTTCGTCACCTGGACTGGATGCCGGGAAGCGCGGGACTGGAAGGTGGACGGCGCCAGACGACTTTTCGGTGACCGGGAGCAGTCAGCTTCTATCTACCTGGCAGAATCCGCTCTTTGGGTACCCGGGCGGAAACACTCCGTACCGTTGATGGAACTGCAGGAGCTGTGGCAGCGCACCGCCCCCGACCTTCTGAACAGCATGGCGGCTGTAGCATGTCTCTGGCCCTTGACTCCGGACAGCGAGCGGTTGGCTGCGGGGCTACGCACGTTCCGCGGCTTGCCCCACAGGCAGCGTCTTGTGGCCAAGCTGGGTGGGGTGCGTTTCGTAGACGATTCCAAGGCAACCAATGTGGCCGCCGTCCGTGCCGGCTTGACAGGTCACGACAGGACGGTCGTGCTCATAGCTGGTGGACGAGGCAAGGGGGAGGACTATACGCCGCTACGCGAAGTGGCGACAGCCGTGAGGGCCGTGGTGGTCATCGGTGAAGAGGGGCCGGCCATTGCCGATGCCCTGGGCGGTGTGGTCCCCGTCGTGGACGCCCCTACACTGGAGACGGCCGTTTCTCAGGCAGCCGCACTGGCCAGGCCGACCGGGACGGTCTTGCTGAGCCCAGCCTGTGCCAGCTTCGACATGTTCCGGAACTATCAAGAACGCGGCCAGGCGTTCGCCGCCGCAGCTATGGCCCTGG
The DNA here is from genome assembly GCA_965369485.1 of uncultured bacterium. Taxonomy (GTDB): domain Bacteria; phylum Krumholzibacteriota; class Krumholzibacteriia; order LZORAL124-64-63; family LZORAL124-64-63; genus CBDURX01. The sequence continues at coordinate 15,400 of CBDURX010000002.1, forward strand.
GGGCCGAGGAGGAAGCATGACATGAGCAAGACGGTCCGTGGTCTGGTGTCCTGTCTCAATGAGTGCGATGGCTGGCTGCTCCTGTCCGTGCTGATTCTCAGCCTGTTGGGCAGTGTGATGGTGTTCAGTGCCGCCAGTTTCCGGGCCGAGGCCGTCGGTGCCGGATCCGGTCCGTACTACTACCTGGTGAAACACCTGGTTCGGTTGGCGCTGGGTGTGACGGCTATGATGGTGCTGGCGAACCTGGATTATCGCCATTTCAACCGGAAATATCTGAACTGGAGCCTGCTGGGCGGTGGAATGTTGTTCATCCTAACCCCGTTCGTGTTGATGGGATTGACCCAAGGGGGCTGTGTTCGTTGGTTCATGTTCTTTGGTTTGTTTCCAGTCCAACCGATTGAATTCGTTAAGATTGCACTGATTCTATTTCTAGCCGAACGCCTCACCAGTCCCCTCGCAGCCGAGGTCCGAGAGGGCCGGCGTCTGGGTCTGATCCTCATGCCCGTCCTCGGCCTGGTGATCATCCTGGCCTTGCAACCCAACTTCGGCAACGTGGTGGTTATCTCCCTGGTGACCCTCATCGTCCTGTTCATGGCCGGGGTGTCGCTGCGGTGGCTAGGTGGCCTGTTTGCGTTCCTGGCTTTGCTGGCAGCGGCAGGCGTGAAGGTCGTGGACAAACTGCATGGTCGGGTGGGCGAATGGTGGGAGGGAGTGACGGTGGGTGCCTTCGGCTACCAGGTGGAGCAGTCCCTCATCGGGCTGGGCGCCGGTGGCTGGGGGGGGCAGGGGCTCGGTGCCAGCCACCAACGCTTCTGGTTTCTACCGGAGTCCCACACCGATTTCATCTTCTCGGTACTGGGGGAGGAGCTGGGTTTGCTGGGTACCCTCGGCACCATCACCCTCTTCGTGATCTTTGCTGTGCGTGGATTGAGTATCGCTCGGCGCGCCAGCGACCGGTTCGGCCAGGTGACGGCCGCGGGGTTGACCTCGTTGATCGTAC
>CBDURX010000003.1:0-15667 GCA_965369485.1 uncultured bacterium
CATGAGCTACTGCAAGACCACGGTTCGAACTGTAAACAGGTTCGTATTGATAACATCCCTGTGAATATTTCGCAATCCTTCCCTGGAGGAGGCGAGAACTGTGGCAGTACCGGGTTATCCGTTGTTCTGCAGCAATGTTTCCAGGCCGCGCAAGGCAAGCAGGTACCCTGCCGCGCCGAAACCCTGCACGGTGGCGACCACCACATCGGCGATCAGGTTCCGACGGCGAAAATCCTCCCGTTGGGTGGGGTTGGTGAGGTGCAGCTCCACCACGGGAATGGCCAGGCCGGCCACGGCGTCACGCACGGCCACGGAGGTGTGACTGTACGCGCCTGCGTTCAGAACAACCCCGTGGCATTTCTCAGCCGCTTTGATCAGGAATGCCACGAGTTCTCCCTCGTCGTCGGTCTGCCGGAAAAGAAGTTCGTGCCCGTTTTCTTCAGCCCAGCGCCGGCACTGGTCCGCCAGCTGAGCCAGGGTAGTCGTACCGTACAACTCCGGTTCCCGCGCACCCAATCGGCCCAGGTTAGGACCGTTGAGAACCTCCAGGCGGAAGGTCATGCTCACTTCTCTGTCTCGTGTTTGATCTTCTGGATCCAGGTCTCGAACTGCCTGCGCCGGGGGACAAGGTCCGTTGTCGTCACGTCGGTGGGTCGCGGGGGTGCGAGTTCAGGCTCGGGGGCGACTTTGTGTTCGAGAACGGGTTCCTGCACACTCCCGGTCTCGATCTCGAGGATCCTGGCACGGATATCATCCCGCTCGGGTTGACGTTCCAGGATCTTGCGCAGGATGGCCAGTGCCTTGTCCTGGTAGCCCTGAGACAGGTAGATGTCGGCCAGGGTCCTGGTGGCCAGGGAATCGGGGTCGATTGGGCCGCCCAGTTTTTTCTCTTCCGGCTCTATTATCTCAACAGACTCTTCAGCTGCAACCTTCGGTTCCGATGTTTCATCGGCGGTGGCCGCCCATTCATGTTCCGCTTCCTCAATTGCCTCGCCGATGTCCGCCAAGGATATGATTTCCTCACCAGGCACGGGACCGGTGGCATCCGACTCCTCGTCCCACGATGTTGAGGCTGGCCAGGCCGCCGGTTCCTCCGACACCGGCTCCCCCGGTTCCGTCATCGTCGGTTCCGCTATCGTCGGTTCCACCACCGCGGGCTCAACCAGTGCTGGCTCGGCCACATCCGACTCCATGTTAGCCGGCTCCGTCAGCGTTTCCGCTGGTGGTGATTCCGGCTCCTCCGCCCCCGTCGCTTCCGTGTCGGCACCACTCCGGTGCGCCAGTAACTGCTCCAGTCTTGCCTCGGCGGGCTCGTCGCTGGGATCCAGGGTCACCACCCGCTCCAGGAGCCCGGTCGCCTCCGACCAGTTCTCCTGGCGCGCTGCGTCCTCGGCCATGAGCTTCAGAACGACCAGGTTGTCCGGATCCAGCTCCAGCACCTTGCGGAAGGCCTCGCGGGCCGCCTCCGTTTGGCCAGTATCCAGATGGCAGCGCCCAAGTATCACCAGTGCGGAATCGTAGCGGGGATGATCCTCCTGGCCGCTCAGCAACAGCGGGAGCGCCTCGTCGATCCGACCCAGTTTGCGCAGTAGGTCAGCCAGAGGTGCGAACGCACGCGAGCGCGGGCTCAACTCGTATTTGCGCCTATAATAAGTCAACCGCTCAGCGATGTTTTTCTCCGCCGATACCATGGTGGAACCCTCCTCAGCGCTGCTCTTTTCGGCAGGAGACCCAGTGTAATGAGAGAAAAAGCGAGCCGTCAAGACACTTCGGCGACTTTGAGCATCACATCAGCTGCAACCAATCACTCAGTAAAAGCCGTAAACGGTCGATTAGGACCGAAATACGTCCCATCACGGCGTAGCCGAAAGACGCGCCGAAAGTCACCATCAGGACCAATATGCCCATCCGCGCCATCTTGCCATACAGGCCGGTGTGGGGTCTGGTATAGGTGAAGTAGGTTAGCCCACAGATTGTTCCAGTGACAATGAGGAGATAGTCTAGTGACGCACCCAGCAGCAACTGGCCGTCTGCCTGGACAGTGCGGCCGATGTCCAGAGTGGCGGCGATCTGATTCAGGAAATCCGACCGCAGGTAGCGAACCAGGTTGTAGCCAGCGGTCGTGCCGATGGCGAAGGCGAGGGGCCACCGGCTCAGCCAAGCCCAGCGCGGCACCAGGCGGCAGAGCATCAACAATCCCAGGGCCACCGGCACCAGGACGAGATAGTCGGACTGCCCCGGCTCGGCTGCTGGATTGGTGACACGAACCAAACCTGGCGCCAGTTTCAGGACCGCGTTGGGCCAGAGTGTAGTCCAGAAACCGAGCACCATGAAATAGGCCGCCGAGACCCCCACGAGGATGTGCTCGGCCACCCGGTAGAAGGGATTGTCCCGGTAAAGGAAACTGAAGATCATGAGGGTGAACGCGGCAGCGATCCAGACTTCCCAGCTCTGATTGGCGTGCAGACCGGTAGTGTTCATCTGTCGGCCCCCCTTCGCCGGCGGCGAGTGGCCAGCAGACCCAGGTTGCCGAGCACGATGAACAGGACGATCAAGCTGTGGGCCACTGCCTGAGGTCCCATGCTCTCTGTGGCAAGCTTGGTGCGCTGCCGGAAGTCTGGATGGCCGACTTGCAGAGCAGTCTCGTACTCCGCGGCGCCCTTGAGACCACCCATCAACCCCAGCAGCTGGCGAGGATAATAAGCCAGCAGATTGGCGGTGCCGGCGCCGTTGCACCCGCCGCCCACAGGTACGCCCAGCGGATCTCCAGCGTACAGGATCCACTCCTTCAGGCCCGGCGTACCGGCCGACAGGGAGACAATTAAAGCAAAGTCCACCAGAGAATCAATGCCGTCCATAGCTGCTAGATCCGTCAGGGAACGACCGCGGACATCGGTTGTGTACATGGAACGGATGTCCCGTCCCAGGGCATTGATCAGCATCTCGTTGCCAGCCTTGTACCCCAGAACGACCCAATCGTGTCCCTCTTGGCGCTGCGGAAATTCAGGCTTGATCACCTCCTCTACCACGTGACCGATAAGATTGTTGCCCTCGCTCCAGAGCGACATGTAACAGACGCGGTGGCCCTTGAGCATGGCATGACGGGTGATCGCGTAGGCCATTGGCTCCAGCTCGGGTGCCGAACTGGGGGTATACTCGAAGGAGATCAAGATGGGCGATCCTGACGGCAGCTCCTCTATCTTCTCGTAGAGAGGCAACACCAGAACCGACGGCCGGTCAGGGAAACTCAGGTGCGCCAGCATAGCCACCACCAACGCCACCGTTAGAGCCAGGTAGAGCCAGCGCCGGTCTAATCCGGCCAGGCGTTGCATCCATTTCCGGTGGCGCTCGCTCATCGGCGCCCTCCCGTGAAGACAGTGCGTTCGATACCCAAGATCAACCGCAGCGACATGGAGACCATGCCGAGGGCGATACCGATGAGAATGGCACGCCAGCCGGCCGTGTTGGGCACCTTCATGATCCAGATGGACAGCTCGTCAATGCGCAAGAAGTGTAGCGGGTCGGGCAGCCAGCCTGTCAATACGGCACCGAACGGTGTACGCCCCAGCAGCACCAGGAAAGCCGCCGCGAGCAGGACACCAGCTTCCAGACTGCGTAACCGGAAGGCACGGTAAGCTGCCGAGGTCACGAAGAAGGCCAGCAGGGCGTAGACCGTGGTCTTCAAGGGCGAGTAAATCCACACGAAGACCCACGTCAACAGCGAGTCCGGATGGGCCACATCCCCCTGCAAGCCAGGCGGACCACCCATCTTCAGGAAACCCACTACCAATACGCACAGGAAACTCACCAGGGTGACGAGGGAGTACGACCAGCCTTCTCGGCGAGACACCACCCGTGCCACGTGATTGCCGAGAAGATTGCCGGCTCCGAGAACGAAAGCGAAGGCCGCGAGGATGCTGAACCAGACCGAGAAGTTCTCGTCCAGGTAGGCGAAGAAGATGGATATCGGGTGCCCACCTGCCGGACCCGGGCGCGCCACGAACTGTGTCAGGATCAATAGGGTCCCGACGCACGCGACGATCCAGCGGGGTATTGACCGTCTCATACCCACCTCACCTTGCCTGCAACAGCCGCAGGAGAGCCTCGTGTATGGCGACCAGTGGAGACCAACCAGTTACTGAGGCGAGCAGTGTGAGCAGGCTGCCACCCGCCAGCAAGCCCATGGCCAGATACTTGCCCAGATCCTGTGCCCGCAAACTACCCAGTAATGAGGGGTCGCGGGTCAGGTAAGCGCTGGCCGCGAACAACTCCTCCCCTATGAGTACGTAATCGCAGGAAGCGACCAGGAAAGGCAACTGGTGCCAGCCGGCCGTGCCGGCGATCTGGAGCGCACCGGCCTGCCGTCCGGACTCCGCCAGGAGGAGAGATTCGGCGAAGAAGCTACCCATGAGCAGACAGGCCGCCGGCTTGTGGCGAGCGATCAACCCGTCCACCTTGGCCGCGAAGGCGAACTGCTCGTCAGTCACGTATTGCACCATGCCATCGTGGTAATCCGCTGCCCGACCGGCGGCCGTGTAACTCTCCCGGCAGATTTCTCGGGCGGCGTTCATGACCAGGCTCCTGTCGGTGGGTACAAAGAGTTCACACTGGTGCCGGGCTGTCATCTCAGCCACCGAACCCAGGATGGATAGGCCCGCCACAGTCTGGATATCATCCAGGTCTCGTACGCCCGGCACGTAGAAAACGGGTCGACCCAGCTCCGTTGCCCGTCCGACCGCCTCTTCAAGGGCCGCAATGCCGTCGATAGGACGCAAATGGACGAACCGTCCCTGGCGCGCCGCCCGTATCCCTGCCAGCAGGGCCACCAACAAGAGCGTCATGAACAGGGCCAGATTCCAGGCTTCCAGATTCAACCAGTGCACTCCACCCTCCTTCGTGAATAATCCGGGTTATGGACCTCAGGTCCACTCCAGATTGGCGCGGGGGACAGTTACGGTCGAGCCGTTTTCCAACGTCACCACGGCTACCAGCACCCGCATGCCGCTGGGCAATTGCTGTGGCTCGGCCGGCCACGCCACGCAATGGCCCCAGTGGCCGAAATAAGGGTCGCCCACGATCCGGACCCGTTGCGGGTCCGTCTGCTCATCTGCTCCCCGTTCTGCAGCGGTGCCGTCACCACGGCCAGCCCAGGGGATGAGGATCTCCGGTCGCAGGACACCCGCGCGGATCTGAGTCTCCCCGGTAACACTGGCAACTGCCCCCTCCCGGGCACGCAACATGTTGAAAGCACGCTGTTCCATGGCCACCGGGCCGAACCCCTCGGTCATGACCAGGGTGAAGGGGACGTCTTCACCCCCGGTGATGCCAAGGGCCACATCGTAACCCAGGAAGTCCTCGAGATCCTCCGCATGAACACCACCGATGACCAGCGCGGCGACACCGAGGTCTGCCGCTGCTGCCAGAGCCTCTCTCGTCGCCAGACCACCACCGAGAATCACCTTGCCGCGCCAGTCATCATAAAACTGCCGGTCGGTCAGTACTTCTGCCGATTCCTTGACACCACAGACCAACTCGCCCCAGGTCTCGGGACCCACACCGAAGATGCCCTGCACACGACTGCCCGCTGCAGCCACAACCGCGCCGCGGTTCGGAATGACCTTTGCCACTTTCCCCGCCACGAAGGCATGTACCAGGAGTGCCTCGGGCGGTGCCTCGATCATGATCTGTCCCGTGTGGCGAGACACCGCGGCAAGCCGGCCATCGCAGGGGGCCAGGCACTCGGACCGCAGCAAACCAAAAAGACCTTTCGTGCGGGCAATGACATCGCCGGCGTGAACCGTCGCGCCCACCCCCTTGACCAGGGCTGCGGAAACCTCTGTGGGTGAGAGACTCAGAGCGTGGGCCACGTTCACCGGTACCACAGCCCCAGGTTGCACGGCGGTGGCCACCACGTCGTCCGGTGCCAACCGCTGCCCCGGACGCACCTGGACCTCGCCGTCCAGCGGCAGGAGCCGCTCGCGGCGCCAGCGGCACCACTCCCTGCGAACGAGGCCGGGACCACGGTTCACGACGTCACCTCCGTCTCACCATCGCTGGGGTGATCCATCTCCAGGATCCGGTACCATTCTCGGAACCATTCGCGTTGCGAATCCGCATCCTGAGTCGACTCCGCCCCACGCTCGCGACCGTCCAGGATCACACCACAGGCGCCGCCCCGTACGTCGACACGCAGTGTTCGACCCGGACCACTGCCGCAGTCGACGCCGGCAACCGGCGTGATGGCCAGGGTTACCCGCGATCCCGCTGGTAGATCCCCGTGACCTAGCCTTCCCCGCACCAGGTCCAATTCTTCACTCCCCCCACCAACAAACCGCACCCGCGCCAGAACCGGACCGGCGCGCGGCGGACAGGTCAAGGGCGCCACACAGACGCCCAGTGGTAACAATGCTTCCCGCCGGAGAACCTCGCGAGCGGCGTCGGCAGCGACCGTGGCCAACACTCCGAGCTGTGGCAAGACATTGGCGGCATCCAGGGCCAGCTCCGTCACCCCCTGTGGTCCAAACGCGTCCATGAGCATCAGGGCAGCCTGCGCGCTACGCGGAGCATGGGTCAACACGCCACCACGTCCGACGATGAGCCCCACCCGGTCCATGGCGATCCGATTGGCCCCTTGCGCCCGCTGCCGGAAAGCTTCCCCCACACTTCTCTGCTGCCGGATACCCTTCAGCTCGGTGATCGTGCGCCTGTGGTGATCCAGGGCCAGGGCCATGGCTTCACGTGCGATCGCTTGCTCCAGGTAGAGCTCCTCGAGGAGGAAGGGCAACGTGGTGGGCCGGATCATCTTGTTCAGGACACGGTTTCGCAGCTCCCGCTCCACCGTTGTGTGAGGAAGCCAGCGACGCACCCGCGCCCAACCACTCTGGTGGCAGACATTGGCAATGCTGTAGCTGAGACCGAGATTGGCACTGACGGTACGGTTCAACTCTCCAGCGACGACAGAGAAGATATCAGTGGTGGCCCCGCCGATGTCCACGGCCAGGACATCGTCGGCGCGACCTTCCGCCAGCAACCGCACGGCTTCGCCACAGGCCGCCGGAGTGGGCAATATGGGCGCACAGCAGTGCTCCATCAGACCGGTATAACCCGGTGCCCGGGACATGACGTGCTCCATGAAGACAGTGTGGATCTTTTCCCGGGCCGGCGCCAAGTTTTCGACTTCCAGGGTGGGCCGGATATTCTCGGTCAAGGCAAGGGTGACCTCGTCGTCCAGCAGATCGACCACCGCTTCGCGGGCGTCCCTATTCCCGGCGAAGATCAAGGGTAACGTTCCGGCATCGCCGTGGCGGGGCCGCAACCGTGCGGCTCTGAGAAGCTCGGCCAGTTGCAGAACATGCTCTGTGGCTCCACCATCCACACCACCGCTGAGCAGGACCATGTCGGGTTGCAGACGGCGCAGGAGCACAATCTGCTCCGCGGCGGACCGCGTGTCGTTGCAGGCCAGGACCTCGGTGACGATGGCGCCAGCGCCGAGGGCTGCCTTGGCTGCGCTCTCGGCGGTCAGAGACCGCACGGCACCCATGACCAACATCTGCAGACCGCCGCCGGCACTGCTACAACAGAGCAGGCCGTCGCAGCCAGCATCCCCGCGGGCGGGGGTCAGGAGTTTTTCTGCTCCCTCGTCTGTCAATGAGTAGCCCGTCGCAGCGGCCAGTTCCTTCACGGCGTCCCACAGGCCGAGGCACACGTCGTTGACCGGATTTTCCACGGTGGTGGGGGCCTCGCTGCGACCGAGGATACTGTAGCCACCGTCTCCGGGACCGAACAGGACAACCTTGGTCGTGGTGGAACCACAATCGGCGACCAGGTACACCGCTCCCGTGTTCCACCCGCCCTTGTTTCCACCACCGGCGGCTTCGCCTGATTTCCCATTCCTCACGGCGCCGCCTCTTCCGGATCTGAGTCGGTCGCGTCCTCCACCGCCTCGAGGTGACGGAGCAATCGCTCCAGATGATCCCGCTCCTCGAGGATCTCGGCCAGTCGCTGGAACTTATCCGTATCGAACAACATTTGAACGAAGGGATTCAGAAATTGCATGGCCTGAGCCCCCAGGAATGAGACCGGCCGCAGGCTCTCGAGCCACAGCACGGCAGGAGCGGTCAACCGCCGGCGTTCGATCTTAACGGCCATTTCCAGAAGCAGGCGGTCGTCCTCGGCGCTGAGGGTCGCCGGACGCGCCTCGCGGCTCCCCCGTGGAGTCACTGCTTCCCGGCGTTTCCCCTCCCTCACGACGCCCTCCCGTCTTCTCGCCGCTGTAGACGACTGTCCAGCAGGCGACCGACCGCAGCCAGGGTGTCCGGGCAGACCAACAGGACAGCGCGGTAGCGTTCCAGGCGGTGGACTCTCCGGAAGGGCGAAAGGAGATAGGCGCCGGCCAGCGGCACGTACACCTGGAACCTCTCCCAGGGCCAGTAACGGCGCCACAGACCGTAGTCGACCTCGACACCGCGTTCGTCCAAGCGGTAGCGAACGGGTAGGTAGAACGACCAGAGAGCTGTCAGGAAGAGAACGCAGCCCAGTAGCGTCAGCAAAGGAGTATGGGCCCAGAGCTGCACCAAGGAAAGGGACACTACAACCGCCGCCAGGCCCAGCAGGCCTCGCATGCGGTGGCGGCGGAACGGGTGTGTCCTCCATGACATGCCCTTAACCAGTGCCGTGTCCCTTCGTTGTCGTCTCGAGTATGCTACCCTCGTTCCTTGAGTGCTGCACCCACCCTGTTCATGTCATTCCACAGACCGTCCATGGCTTCCATGGCGTGATCACCCTCCAACGCTCGAACCAACGACTGCGAGGCCTCACGATCGTCGTCGTCGCCCGGCGCGAGGAATCCGGTAGCGCACAGCTTACCGCTGGTCCGTATACACTGCAGCGCCCGGCGTGCGAAAACGCGGCTCATGGTAGCATAGAGAGTGGCCTCACGGTCGTCAGCCTCGCCTAGACGACCCGCCTTGAGGGCGAATTCGGCGGCGACTTCCGCATGGGTGGCCATGTCGGCGATGGCAAACATGGCGATCTGGTGCCGGGTCAGCTTCTTCTGATGGCAGTACAAGATCGTCTCACCCAGGCCCCGTAACGCCGCGGCCACGAGGTTCGCGCCGAGTCTTTCCTGCCGGATGTGCAGCGCGTCCAGTTCCGCAGCCATGTCACCGTAAAATGCACCCTTGGAGCGTACACTGCTCCTCCAGCGGTACATGCCGATTATGCTCTGCAGGATCTCGCTGGTACCCTCGTAGATACTCGTTATGCGTACGTCCCGCCGAGCCTTCTCCACCATGAATTCCCGCGTGTAACCGTAACCGCCCAGGGCTTGCAGGGCGGCGTCGGTGGACCGGATGCCTGCCTCTGTGCACCAGAGTTTGGCGATGGAGCCCTCAACCTCCAATCGGGTCTCACCCTCATCGAGGCGCAGCGCGATCGCCTCTTCGTATGCCCGACCGGCCGCCAGGTCGATCCAGTGAGGAACCAACAGCTTGAGGGTGTACCCCTCCTTGTCAATCAGCGGTGAACCGAACTGCTCACGGGTCTTGGCATAGGCCAGAGCTCGTTCGATAGCTGCCTGGCCGCTGCCCAGACCGAACGCGCTCACCATCAAGCGGGTATAGCCGAAGACCTCGTTGGCCTGCTGCAAACCCTTTCCTGGGACGCCTCCTACCAAGTTGGCCACCGGCACCTCCATGTCTTCCAGCATGAGACCGGTGGTGTTGGAGGCACGGATACCGTGCTTGTCTTCCTTCCGCCCCGCAATGAGGCCGGGGGTCGCTCTCTCGACAATGAAGAAAGTCGGCCCCTCCGGTGCATTGGCCAGGATCGTGTAAAGCTGGGCCACGCCACCGTTGGTGATGAACTGCTTGACGCCGCTGATCCGGTACGCCGTCACGTTGCCTGCCGCATCGGTGATCGGTTCCGCCTTGGTTTGCAAAGCGGCCACATTGCTGCCTGCCTCGGGTTCAGTGACGCCGTAAGCCACGATCATCCCCTCGCTGGCGATGCGGCCGAGCCAGTAGGACTTCTGCTCCTCGGTCCCCCCTACCAGGATGGGATCGGTGCCAAGACAGATGGCCAGGAATGCCGTGGCCACTCCCAAATCCACGGCCGCCATCTCTTCACAAACGCGGCAGATGTCCCGCGCGCCCCCCCCCAGGCCGCCGACCGACTTGGGCAGGAATATGAGGTGCAGGCCCACCTCGGGCGAGAGCAGATTCTGGATGATATCGTGGGGAAATTCGTCGGTGGCATCCAGTTCCAAGATCCGCTCATCGGGCAATTCGCGCTTCACGACCTGTCGCAAGGTCTGAATGACCATCTCGCCCATCTCGGGGGATAGACCAGCGACCTGGCTCATAATGTCCTCCTGACTTTGCGTTAGGTGCCGATGGTTAGCCCGATCAATGAATCGCTATGTGATTCCACTCACGCGATTTCATGAACAATCCAGGCTGGAACCGAAGAGTCACCGCGGCTCCGTTCAAGGTAATTCCACGCTACCCTTCCCTACCATCACGCAGCGACCGCCGACCCGGATGAGCGTGGCTGTCCCGGACTGGACTTTCGCCTCAACTACCAGGCGGCTGGGCCGTCCCATCTCCAAGCCCTGTTCGCAGACGATGTTCACGGTTTCCGCCAATTTGATCAAACGGTGCTTCACGAGGTAGGCGGCGAGGGCACCGGAGGCCACCCCGCTTGCGGGATCCTCTGGGATACCGAAATGGGGCGCGAACATGCGGCAGTGCACTGTCGCCTCCGGATCCACCGTTTCACAGGTGAACACGTACAGGTCGCCAAAGCCGAGATCCAGGGCGATGGCGTCTGCTTCGCGCTGGCGCAATTTGATGGCGCGTATGGTCTCCAGCGAGGCTACCGGCACGATGTGAATGGGCAAGCCGGTAGAAATGATCTCGCACGGTAAACCGGTAATGGCAATATCCGACTCTTCTATGCCCAAAGTGCGGGCAACCTTTTCGCGGTGGAAATACTGACCGAGAAATACCGGCGGCTCCTGCTGTAGGCTGTAGATAGTCTCGCCATCTTCTCCTTCCAGGAAGACCTGGAAAGAGCCGGCGTCGAGCTGCCAAGTGTAGTGAGTTTGGTCACCGCGACTTACGATGTATCCGAGGTAGTCTAAGGCGAAGGTGGCGCCCAAGATCGAGTGGCCCGCGAAGGGCAATTCCACAGTAGGCGTGAAAACCCGCAAGCCGGCGCTGTGTTCCACGCCGTCGCGCCCCGGCATCACGAATGCCGTTTCGCCGCAACCCATCTCCTGAGCCAAGTTCTGCATCAGGCTGGGCGGAACTTCCCGGCCGTCGGGGAACAGGGACAACCGGCTACCGCCGAAGGGACGATCGGTGAAGACGTCGAGAAGTAGGAAATCGTACCGCATCAAGAGGACGACCAACCCTCGCCAGTGGTGTGCAAATATTGAAAAAACAATTCGTTGGACAATCTAGCACATCCGACCGGACCGGCCAAGCGAAGCTCCAGCGGTCGGGAGGCTATTCGATCAGCACCACGGCCACCGCATGATCGCGTTCGTGGCTGAGAGAAACGTGCGCCGTGCTACCGCCGGCTGCTGACAGGGCGCTAGCGGCTGAACTGTGCAACCGCAGGAGCGGTTGTCCGGCCTCGCCCCCGTACACCTCGATGTCGCGCCAGATGATACCGTGCGCCGCAGGTCCCAACGCCTTCAAGAAGGCCTCTTTAGCGGCCCAGCGGGCTGCCAGAGTTGCCGCCTCCAGCGGACCACGCCGGCTCGCCATCGCCATCTCGGCAGGCTGGAAACAACGGTGGCGGAAACGATCGCCGTGGCGGTGAATCAGCGCGGCAATACGGTCCACGCGGACGATGTCGATTCCCAGGCCGACCATGGTTCAGTAGGCCCCCTTCCGCTCGATCACCGCTGGCAAGGTGCGGAACAGGATCCAGAAATCGAAGCGGAGGCTGTGTCGCCGGACGTACTCACGATCCAGCGCCATCCACTCTTCGAAATCAAGATGACTGCGACCGGATACCTGCCACAAGCAAGTCAATCCCGGCTTTACCAGCAGTCGTAAGGCGTGGCGCGGTTCGTACTGGAGTACTTCCTCGGGTATCTGCGGGCGTGGACCAACGATGGACATGTCACCCTTGAGCACGTTGATCAACTGGGGGAATTCATCCAGGCTGCTCTGGCGCAGGAACCGGCCAACACCAGTGATGCGCGGATCCTGCATGATCTTGAACGCAGCACCGGTCGCCTCGTTCAGGTGGGCCAGCTCATTCTTGCGATTCTCGGCGCCGACCTCCATGGACCGGAACTTGTAACATGTGAACAGCCGACCTTGCGAGCCAACACGCTTCTGGCGGAAAAGGATGGGTCCTTCAGTCTCGAGCTTGATCAACAAAATGATGAACGGCAGCAGGGGAGCCAGCATTGTCAGACCGCACAGCGCGGCCAAAATGTCCTGTAAACGCTTGACCAGCCGGTAGAACCAGTGATCTGACACATTCACCTCTTCGCCCGTGTCGGCAATGAAGCGGTCGAATCCTCCGGTGGCGGCGAACACGTCCTCATGGTTCATGGGTGGCCCCCTCGCGCCGCATTGGCTCCCAGCTGTACAAACGAACACCAGTGAAATTCTCCTCGCAGATTATATCACCTTCACGGGCCAGGATCTGTGGCAACCAATCGTGCGGGTCGAAGTACCAGCTCCGTGCCAGAATCACCCAGCAGTGTTGTGCGTCACCGACCCTGGCGGATAAGAAGGCGTGTACCTGCTCCTCCGTCTGCAGGACGCCACTGCCGAAGCTGCCGGCGATCTCGTTGCGCCCCGGGTAGTAATAACGGAATACACCGGTGACGACGGGTACCAGGATCAGATCGCCGTCAGCTTCGTGAGCGGTCACGTACGCTGTTGCCCCCCGCAGGTCGGCCTTGCCGAAGCGCGGCTCGAAGTGATAACCCGCTGCCGACCACAGGAACAGAACACTCAAGACGATGGTCAGCCACTGCCCCCACCGGCGGGAAAAAGCCAGGAGACCAGCTGTGGCCAGGAGCAGTACCCACGGGAAGACCACAGCCAGGTAACGCGGGTTGAACGGTTTGACGTTGCGCCAGGCAAGGATGGTAACGGCCAGGACGGGGAGTCCGATCCAGATCAAGAGACTCCAGCGACCTCTGCGCAGGCGAACAAGGCCGCTCATGAGGGCAGCCGTGGCCACACATCCCGCCACGGTCAGCAGAGGCCAGTAGGAGGTGAGCACGGCCAAGCGATCAGGCTGGTGCAGCTCGCGTAGGGATGGGCCCAGGCTGTACCCGTAGAAAAAGGTGAACACGGTGAACAGAAGGGCCACTGGTGTGAACGTGGTGTCACCCCGCAGAGCGACCCCGGTTTCGCCGCCCACGGCCAACCGTTCGACCGCCCAGATGCCGGTAGCCTTCAACGTCCAGGGCATCACCACCAGCAGCACGCCGGCCAGTGCCACGAACCACAGCAGCCAGGCACGGGCAGTGCGCGGTCGCACGATCACCAGCAGCGCCAGGCCGTGAGCAGCCCAGAGGAACAGAGCCGACATGTTACTCCAGACGGCACAGGCCATCATCAAAATGTACCCCAGAACCGTCCGTCCGCGCGGTCCCCGCTCCGCCATCATCAAAAACAGTAGCGAGGACGCTACGGAGAAGAATATCACGAAGGCATAGCCCCTCGCTTCCTGGGAATACCAAATGTGGAAGGGGCTTACGGCCAGCAGCAGGGCACTCAGCCGTGCGGTCCTGGTGTCAAACAGTCTCTCGGCGGTCAGGGCGAACAACGGCACGGTTGCGATCCCCGCCAGCACCGCCGGCAACCGCAACATCAACTCTGCGCCGTCGACTCTCACCAGCGGCCATAGCACGGCCAGGTAAAGAGGGCCCTGGAAGGTGTCGAGGATTTGTGTCCAGAACTCGAGGCCTTGGTCCGGCCGGCAACCTCGCCAGGTCAGGATCTCGTCTACCCAGAGGGACTGGTGGCCGAGCTGGAACAGCCTGAGCAGGGCCGCCAGTACGGTCATCAGCACCAAGTAGAGCCAGCCTAGGTGGCGCTCGTACTCGTCTGCATCCGGTTGGAGCCACTCTCGCGCCGGCGCCCAGCCGCTCCCAGTCGTCTCCCTAGTCACGGTCCTGTCCACCCCGGTCTGCCTCGGTCAAGATAGCGTGGAGTAAGGGTATCATGATCTCGTGGTGACCGGTCATGGGGATAGCCTCCCCACCCCAAGCAGTCGGACGGCTGAGGACATTTTCGTGGGGCCGGTAGTGCTGGATCATGTCCAGGTTGGCCGTGGTCAGGCGTCGCGGTCTGCAGCCTAGGTTGCGGGCCATGGTGTAGGCCTTCAGGAACACTTCCGGCATAACCACCGCCGATCCGAGGTTCAATACGATCCCTTCCGGCTCGAGCCCCCGGGTGGCCTCGGCAAAAATACGGAAGTCCCGCATGGTCAGCTCGCCGATAGCCGCACCGTCGACTCCGGGGTGCTGGTGCAGAATGTCGCAGCCCACCGCTACGTGGACCGTGCAGGGGATGTCCAAGCGCCAGGCTGTGTGAATGATGCTGAGGTCACGGTTCGCAGCCTGTGTCAACTCCAGCTGCCGGGCAATGCCCTCCGCCATACCGCAGCCGCTGTCCCGGGCGGCAGCATAAGCTGCATCGAAGAAGTCCCCCGTCTCGGCCACCATGCCGAAGCTGCCGTCGGCGAGATTCTTGGCCACGTCCTCGCTGGTCTTGCCGAACAGCGCAATCTCCACGTCGTGGATGGAGGTCGAACCGTTCATGGCCAAGAGTGTGATGTAACCCCTGGCCATCATGTCGTTCAGGTAAGGCGCCAGGCCTGTCTTGATGACGTGTCCGCCGAGCATCCAGATGATGGTCCAGCCGTTCCGACGCGCGTCACGCAGCCGTTCTACCAGCAGGCGCAAGTTATTGGCAGCGAGAATCCGGGGGAGGGAAGCCAGCCAACCTCCCCAACCATCCGCCGCGTCCGGCCGGCCGAAGTCATCGCTGCTGACCTTGTTGTCACGCTCGCGAAATGGCAGGCGCTCGATCTTGCTATCGTCGATCACGCGCCAGCCGCGCAACGGTAACTGGTCTTTTTCTCTGTTCTGCTCAGGCTCTTTCAATATTGCTCCTTCGGCATATCACTCGGGCTCAGGGAGTGACCCAGCCGGTACTCTTTCAGGGATGCGTCGATGGAACCGACGGGAACTTTCGTTCTCATCAAAACGGGCATCCTCCGCTCGTCCGCCGTCAGCCAGATGGTCAATTTCCCTTCCTGTTTGAAAAGACCCTCCCCCTGCAGGAGTGGTTCCACCTGGTAACAATCGAACACTCCCGCCGGGACCTCCACCTCCTCCCGCCCGTGCACGATGACCCTCAGATCGTAATTCTTTTGGGAACTATGTGTCACGATTTCATGGTCGTGACCCGGTTCCAGATCCAAGGTGCGTAGGTAGTAGAGAGCCGATAGTACGTCGTGTGTACCGGGTATGGTATCAAAAACCTCTCCTCCGGCATAGTACACTTTGCCCACGGATTGGTCGAAGCGGTAAGAGACGTTCTTACGGTAATTCCCCTCACGCAGCCGCTTGGAGAAGTAGCGGCTGAAGAGCCCGTGTATGTCCACGTGGGAGATCACCTTGTCG
>CBDURX010000004.1:0-15038 GCA_965369485.1 uncultured bacterium
CTGTTCAGACAGCTCCTGCCGTCTCGAGTATTGTCCCCGCTGAGCAGCCCGGCGGCTACCGTCGCCTCACATGCTATCCTCGATGAGCAGCTCCGCCTCCTCGGCCCGGTCCTGCAGGGTCTTCTCGTCCATGATCGTGGGCGTGAGCAGCATCACCAGCTCGATGTTACGCTGCAATTTCTTCGTGTTCTTGAACAGGTAGCCCAGCAGTGGAATGTCCTTGAGCAGCGGAATGCCGGATTCCTGTTCATCGAAGAACTCCGACATCAGGCCGGCGATCACCAGAGTCTGCCCACTCCGTACGGTGCCCACCGTGTCCAGCTCACGCACCGCCACCACCGGCTGTGAGTCCAGGTTGGGGCTGAATACCACGTCGACGATGTTGGTGATGGTCGGATGGACGTTGAGAGTCACCGTCTTGTCTCCGCCGATCTGGGGTGTGACGTCCAGAACGACTCCGATGGGATAGACCAGGGGGGTGTACTCCACAATCGCTTCGCTGGCCACCCCATTGGTGATGATTGCCGGCTGGACCTCGGCAGCGTAGAACACCTCTTCCCGCACGATCCGCACCACGGCCTTCTGGTTGTTCAGGGTGGTGATTTGGGGCGAGCTGAGCACCTTGATACTCCCCTGCTCCTGGATGATATCGAAGACCAGGTAGAGATCCTTCGTGTCCACCACGAACGAAAGGGCCGGGTCCAGCTCCGGGGCGTTCTGGAAACTGAGATCATAATCGGGGTCGGCGACTGCGCTCCAGTCGATGCCGGTCTTGTGTTCGTCGGTGAGGTTGACCTCGAAGATCTTCACCTCGATGGTCACCTGGCGCAGCAGTGAGGCCTCCATCCGCTGCAACAGGCCTTCACAGCGATTCACACGGTCCCACTCGGCCGTGACCTGGATAATGCCGGCCATGGCGTTGACCACGAGGCTGCGCCCCTCGGAATCGGACAGGCTGACGGACATGCCCTCTTCGCCCGCCGAACCTCCGTAAGGTTCCGTACCCTGGAAGACCAGCGTTGTCAAGGAACCCACGATCATGGGCCAGATCGACATGGTCGCCTTGCTGGTCACGTGACTCTGGTTCTCCTGGCCTCCGCCGCCACCACTCGAACCTCCGCCACCCGTGGACCCCGCGGAGATCATCAGCTCTCCTCGGCCCTCGCGCACGGTGACCGGGTAGTTGAATTCGAACCAGCGGGTCACCTGGCTCCGCTTGTAGATGATGAGGATGCCATCGATGATCTCGTAACCGAGATGGATAGGTTCTAGAATCGCGTCGAGTGCCGCCGTGACCGAGACGTTTTCCAGGTGAACGTTCACCTTGCCGCTGGCGTCGGGCGCCATTTGCAGGCCCAGGTCCGCACTCAGGGCGACGTTGCTGAGGATGTCACGCACGTCCACCCAGTCATTGGTCACCAGGGTGATGGTCGTGTCGTCCTGAACCGCCCCCCGGGCCGGCAGGCTCAGCACGAGCAGTGCGACCAGCGTGACGAGGATTCTCCGCTTCATGGTTACTCCATTCACATCCGTGCTCGGACTCACCTATGCGACCTACCGTCTCGTCCCGGTCACCAGTGGATAGGAAACCCCTGCGCTATCCGGCGAGCGGACGGGTAAAAAGACTTCCTGGGCGACGCCACGCAACAGGGCGCCCTCCCGGCTGATGTGGACGAGACGGTAAGCAGACAGTTGGTCGCCGATCTGGTAGAACTTGCCGTCGATCCGAGCCGCGGGCCGGCTACCGCCCAGCAACACCGCCGTACATGAGAGGGGGACCTGGCGCGTTGCCCGGGTCTGAAGGCTACCATTCTTTCCGCCAACACTCTGGCGGGCGCTCGTACACACTTGCGTCACCGGAGTCGGACCGGGACGGAACGGATTGCGTACCGGCCGCGAAACAACCGTGTGATCACCACCGGCCATCATGTCGGCCAGGCCTGCCAGGCTGACGCCGCCCGGCTGCAGGGATGCCAACCGTGCGGCCGCCAAGAGGGCCGCCTCGTCCAGGTCACCAGGTACGGAAACTTCATCCGCGACGCTCACCGACCGCTTGGCGGTCCTCTTGAGATCCGGGATGAATGTGCGCACGTTGACGATGACGACCACCGCCAGCAGAACCAGCACCAGGCTCCCAAACCGTTTGTCCTTCAGGTCAATCCTGCTTCTGGACATAGAAATCCAGCTCCAATCGCACCTCGACCCCGTCTGCCAGGGGTACAGCCGTGAGGCGGTGCAAGCTGAGAGCCCGCGAGATGAATTCCAGGCTCGCGAGGAACTTGGCCAGCTCGTCGTAATCGGCTGCGAAGTGCACCAGGGCTCGGTGGGCAACCAGCCTCTCATTGGGTAGTCCGGAGAGGTCCGGAGCAAACTCGTTGATCAATTCGTCGATCACGGCGTCGTTGTTCTCCGCTTCCTCATCGTAGTAGTAGCCTTCATCCCAGTTCTCGGTGCCGGGACGGTAAGCATGAGGAGCCTCCATGATCCGTATGGGATCGATGCCGCACTTGTTGGCCACGCGTACCAGTTCCAGGAACAGATCCTCGCGTGCCTTCTCCGTGGGGAAGAGCCGGTCGTAAGTCTCGCGCTGCACCGGTTCCCACTGCCGGATCTCCTCGCCGAGCCAGACCCCCGCCACCGACCACTGGTTCAAGGCGACGAGGCGGGCCGACATGGCGGCGATGTGAACCTCGTTCCGCTGCGCATTCTTCCAGGCCGGCAGGGCGCCTCCGAGGAAGGCGGCGATCCACACCATGAGGGCCATCACAGCCAGCACACTCCGGCGGGGCATGCGGTTGCGCAGCTGTGGCAGGCTCACTCCACCCGGCAGCAACTTGTCCGGTTTTATCTTGACCGTCTGGGTCATGCCTCGTCGGATCATGTCTCGCCGCCCTTGCAGATCGCGTACTCCAGGGAGAAGAGAACCCGGGACTGCGGTGGCCCATCCTCGCCGACTCCGCTGATCTCGAGGTAGGTCGGCTCCCTGATCTCTCGGATGCGGCGGCAATCCGCCAGTGCCGCCAGGAACGAGAGGAACGTCTCGTGGGCTCGTGTGCCGTCGCGTGCCACGCTCTCGCCCTGCAAGAGCAGGCGGTACTGGCCCGCCATGTCTTCCTGTACATCCAGACTGGTGTAGACCACCGTGGCAGGTGTGCGCACCGCGATGTCACGCAACAGGGCGGCCAGGTCCGGTAGCTCCTGGCTGTACCGGTCTACCTGCAATTGCCGCGACTTCAAGACGCGATCGTACAGATAAGCCTCGGCCGCATCCCCTGCCCTACGTTCAGCGTGGACCACCTGCTTATTTGCGGCAGAGAGGTACTGCCCTTGGACGTGACCCGTCCACACACCCCCCACGAGCATTATCGGCACCACGGTCGCACCGAAGGCCGCCACGGCGGTCACGGCATAACGGCGCATTGCCCTCTGCTTGCCCTCCTGCACTTCCTGAGGCATGAGATTGTAGGGCGGCGCATGGAAGGCGGCGGCGGCGGCAGCCAGGGGAATCAAATCCTCCCAGGCGACAGGTGTGTCGGCGGTAAACAGCTCTTCCGCCCGCCAGTCCACCACCTCGAAACTGGACATGTTGGACAGTTTTTCCACCAATGCCGACGTCAGATTCGGATCGCCGCACACAGCGATCGACTCCACCTGCATGCTGCGTTCGGCTTGCTGGGCAAAGAAGTTGGAGCGCTCGATTTCGGCCGCCAGCCGCTCAACGTACTCGTCCTGGGCGATGCCGCCGGAGAGATCCGCCGGCAGGGGCCGCGTGAACAGCATGCATTGCTCGTCCGCGATGCAGAGAAACTGCTCGTCCCGGCCGAGGTGGACCAGGTTGCAGGCCTTGCCGCCGATCCCTGTGGGTCGGTGACGCCGGAAGAGCTGCTCCAGGGCCAGATAACCAGGCAGCAGTCCCTTGGGTTGGATGCCGAGATCCTTGGCCAGTCCGAACTGGTGCTCCAGTACCAGTTTACGCACGAACATCGCCGCCACGTCGCCGCGCACCTGCTGCCCGCTTTTCTGGTCGCGCTCCGGCAACGACCAATAGTCCAGGATCCACTCCTCGAGACGGCCGCCCTTGTCCCGCTGGAGGATCCCCTGCAAGGCTGCCACCATCTGCTTGCGCTTCATGGGAGGCAGCGCGGCGATCAGCAGTGACACCTCCTCGTTGGGCAAGAGCTGGAACACGCGGCTGCCCTGACCGCAGAGTTCCTTCAGCCGCCGGGTGGGTGTGCGGCCACCCTCCGGTAACGGCTCGATCCACTCGATGACGTAGGGAGAATCATCACCACAGCTCAGCTTGACGGCCCGGGAACCCTCGTTGGCCAGATAGAGACCGTAGGAGAAGCGCTTCTTCATGGCCCCATCCCTTGAGGGATATTGTCACTCGTGGTGTTCTCATCCATGTCGGGTCCGCTGGAAAAAATGACCCGCTCGGCGACCTTCACATGGTACGGCGCACCCCATTCGTCGGTCTCATATTCCGCCGAGAGGCCGAGTCTGATCCGCACGCTGTGCCAGCTACCGTTGAGGTTCACGCCTGGGTCGGCATCAATAGCATTCTGGATCACCTGAACCTCACCCTCGGTCTCATTTTGACTGCTCTGCTCATTATCCAGGACAGCGCTATTGATCTCGATCAACAGATCGTCAGCGGCTCCACCATCGTTTTGCCGATCGGGTCCGATGCTCCACATCTGCAGAACCGGCGCGCTCCCGCTCAGAATCTGGGTGAGATAATTATTGTTCCAACTGTCCACGAAGGCATCGTTCTGGTACCCACTGTCGATGTAATCGTCCTGGAGAGTACTGAGCGGGTCGGGGAAACTACCGAGTGTTCGGTAATAGACCCGCGCCGCGTCTGCCAGGGCGTCAAGTTCCTCAAGAACTTTATCTATCTTCTCACGGTTGAGAGGGTTGGCCGAGATGAAGCAGACGATGTCGTCGTGGTCGGAGATGTGGGAGAGAATCCAAGTCTGGGCCTGATCGGGCATGTCTTGGACTCGGTCTATCCCCATGCTCGCCACCACCAGGTTGGCGCTGTTGACAGGATCAACCGTGGGATCGAGGTCGTAGAGGTACGCCCTTCCGAACGGGTCCGTAACTGCGGCGGTCAGTGGATCGTCCTGACCGCTACCGATATAGGGCCCTCGCCAGCCCGTTACACCTGGATCGGTCACCAGGGCGGCCAGACCTTCCGCCTCGGCGGGAAACCGGCCGGTGTCCTCGTAGAAATCGAGCAGGCCATCTTTCAGGAGGTCCAGTTCGCGGGAGGTCGCTGCGCTGCGCGCCATGTTGATCTCGTGGTAGATAACGGGGGCGAGGGCCCCGGCCATGATCGACACGATGGCCACAGCGATGATGACTTCCATGAGGGTGAAGCCATCTGACTGCTTTGTTGTCTTCATCGCTATCTGCATCGTGCTCCCCGAGGGCCTCCTAGTTAATCAAGTTGCTCCGCAGCTCGAAGATCGGCAGCAGGATCGACAGGGCCGAGATGGCGATCAGCCCGCCCAGGACGGCGATGATGATGGCCTCGAGCAGAGTGAAGGCCTGCTTGAGCGCCCGCGGGATCTCCTTGTCCAAATAATCGGCGGCTTTCTGCAGGGTCTGGTCCAGGCGACCGGTCTTCTCTCCCACGCCGATAAGCCGCTGGATCAGTGGAGTGAACCAGGGACTCATGGCGAAGCTGGAGGCCAGTGTCTCGCCGGTGGTGACCCGTTCGCGGATCATGACCAGCTCCTTGGCCAGAACCGCGTTGCCGACCACACACTGCAGCAGCTTCAACAGCCGCAGCAGGTCGGTGCCCGAGGCGAAGAGCAGGGAGAAGTGCCGCGCAAAGCGGGACAGGGCCAGCATGTGCACGAAGCTGCCGACCACCGGGAGGCGCAACATGAAGAGGTCGAGGGCATAGCGCCCACGTTCAGTCCTGTACAGGAGATGCCAGCCCGTGACCAGGGCGAAGATGCTGAACGTGTACATGGGCCACCACACGGTAAAGTTGTCGAAGACGGCCATGACCCGACGAGTCAGGGTCGGCAACTCCACATCCATGCCATCGAACAGACCCAGGAAACGTGGCAACACGTAGAGCATCATCAGCATGAACAGCGCCAACACACCCAGCAACAGGATCGCGGGGTAGACCATGGCCTGCTTGGTTTTACCCTGCAGTTCGTCCAACCACTCCAGGTAATCGACGAGCTCCTCGAAGGCCTCGGCCAGGTTGCCGGACTCCTGGCCCGCCGCGATCATGGCGATGTAGATCTCGGAGAAGACCTCGGTGTGCTTGGCCAGCGCTTCGGAGACCTGGTTGCCGCTGCTGATCTCCTCGCGGATGTCGGAGATGACGTCGCGGAATGCGCCGCTCTTGGTCTCGGTCTCGAAGTCCCGCAATGCCGGTATGACGGGGATGCCGGCTGACAGGCTGGTGGCCAGGTGTAGCGTGAAGGCGCGCAGTTCCCGCTTCCCTGCTCGACCCGCGAAGGAGAACGCCTTACCCAGGGAGCCGAGAGTCTGGCTGCTCTCGAGCAGGATGAGGTTCTGAGCGAAGAGCTCCGTGGTCAGACTGCCTGCATCCTCGGCACGACGTATACCCGAGACAGTCTCGCCGGTGGAGGTCAGCGCCTTGTAGCGGAATTCCCTCATGCTACCACCCGCACCGTTTCAGCCAGAGAGGTCTTCCCGGCCAGCAACTTGTCCAGCGTATCCTGCCGCAGCGTCCGCATGTCGTTGGCGACGGCGGCGGCCTGGATTGCGTCGGCGGAACCCCCCTCGTTGATCAGGTGGCGTATCTTCTCGTCCACCTGCAGGTACTCGAAAACCGCGCAGCGCCCGCTGTACCCCACCTCACGGCAGGAGGGGCAACCCTTGCCCACGGTGAATTTGCTGCTGGAGGCCTCCAGTTCGTCCAGCCGCAGCAGCTCCCGCTGCTCCTCGCTGGGCTCTTCCTTGACCCGGCAAACGGGGCAGACCTTGCGCACCAGCCGCTGGGCCAGTATCGAGACAAGGGTAGCGGACAGCAGGAAGGGCTCGACGCCCATGTCGATCAGCCGCGGGATGGCGCCAACGGCCGGATTCGTGTGCAGGGTGCTGAAGACCAGGTGTCCGGTCAGGGCGGCGCGGATGGCCAGTTGCGCCGTCTCCTGATCACGGATCTCGCCCACCAGGAGGATGTCCGGGTCCTGCCGCAGGATGGCCCGCAATCCCTTGGCGAAGGTAAACCCCTTGGCGTTGTTGATCTGGGCCTGGTTGATCACCGGTAGCTCGTATTCCACCGGGTCCTCGAGGGTGATGATCTTGGTGTCTGGCTGGTTCAGGAACGAAAGAGCGGAGTAGAGAGTCGTGGTCTTGCCGGAACCTGTGGGGCCAGTCACCAGGATGATGCCGTGGGGCTTGGAAATGTCCTGACGGAACGTTTTGGCCATCTTCTTGTGCATGCCGAGCTTACCCATCCCGACCACCAGGTTCTGCTTGTCCAGGATACGGCAGACAATGGTCTCGCCGTGGACCGTGGGGAACGAGGAGACACGCAGGTCCACCTGGCGCTTGTCGATCTGGAAGGCGATGCGCCCGTCCTGGGGGATGCGCACCTCGGAGATGTTCATGCCGGCCAGGATCTTCAGCCGGGTGGTCACGATGCTCTGCAAATCGACAGGCAGGAACGGCCCCTGTACGAGGCGTCCGTCTAGACGGTAACGGATGCGGACCACCTTCTCCTCGGGCTCCATATGGATGTCGGTGGCGCTGTCCTCTACTCCCTTGCGAATGATCATCTCAACCAGTTGGATGTAGGGCGAGTCGGCCTCGCCCAGTTTGGCACCACTATCGTAGGCACTCCTCGCCCGGTCGATGGCTTCCTGCAACAGGCTGTCCAGGTCCGTCTTGGCGCCGTAGTAGCGCACCAGGGCGTCCTGGATGTCCGACTCGGTGGAGTGTACGACCTCGATGTAGTGACCCGTCAGGCGACTGATCTGGTCGATGGTGTCCAGATCCAGCGGGTTGGCCATGGCCAGGGTCAGTGTGTTGCCGCGCAGAGTGATGGGCAGGATGCGGTGTTTCTCGGCGGTCTCCCCCGGGATCAGGTCGAGGGCATCGCGGGCGACCCACTCCTCGCCCAGGGAGACGTACCCGACGCCTGCCTGGCTGGCCAGCACACGGGCAATCTCTTTCTCGGAACAAACGCCGAGGCGCTGCAAGATCAGCCCGAGCTTCTCGCCCGTCTGCTTCTGTTCCTTGAGGGCCAGCTCGAGCTGATCGGGCGTGATCTTGCCCGAGTCGATGAGGATCTGGCCGAGCTTCTTGGTCCTAGTGGCGACCATGACCTTGCCTTGTCGAGTGGCCTTGTCGAGCGAACTTGTCGAGTGGCCTCGGCGAGTGGCCTTGTCGAGACGCCGCTGACGACGATGAATCCGATAACGTCCAGATCGACCATCCGTCAGCGGCGTTGAGCCTGGGCCCGCGGAGGGACGTCGGGACTACTGATGGTTCGAGCCACGAATGACGTAGCCGATGTCGTCGCCTCCAAACTCCTCGGTGTATGCGTTGTCCGCGAACGTGGTTTCCCATATCTGGTTCGGGCCGGCGGACAGGACCATCACGTTGTGACGGGCGTAATTGGCATTGTCCGTTCGCGTGTAGTGGATGTTCACTACGTACGCATTGCCCCAGGGATCCAACGGCACCTCGTCCAGGTAGGGACCGTTCCAGCCCAGCTTCCGGTGAGGGTTGCTGCTCTCGCGGTAGAGCGGGTCGACGCTCCCGTTCTCGCTCTCGTTGCGGATGAGCTGATTCGTGAGCGTGCCGACCTGGCCCCGGGTCTGCCAGGTGTCTGTGTCGTTGTCGTCGCCATCGGGCAGGCCGGCATTACCGCCGCCCAGAGAGGCGTTGCCCACCAGGCGCTCTAGGTCCGGCGAGACGTCGTCGTCGTCCTGCATCGGCCAGTCGCCCACGTCCTTGTAGAAGGAGAGGATGGAGGTACCGATGACCTGAGCGTCACTCTGGGCCCGCGCGACCTTACCCTCGTTCAGGTTCTTGATCAGGGGCGGAGCGATGGCCACGGCCATGATGGCCACGAGTGCGACGGCGATGATCACCTCGAAGAGCGTGAAGCCGTCGTTCCGATTGATGAATGACATGACGCTGTTCCCTCCAGCGTTGAGTGTGTGGCCCAGGCGGGCCCGGTTCTTCCTTCAGCGGCACACCGAACTCCGTTCGCCGCGTTCTGGGTCGCGCCGAACGGCGGCGGAGTTGGCAAGGAGTGTTCCACTGCAAAAAGCATCGGTCGCTAGGAGCCATTACTTAGGGTGTTCGGGAACGATGACCCCTGTTGCGCCCCAGGTGGCTCTTCTTGGTGATAAGGGCTGTTCATTTGTCTGGGGCCCTGCCACGGACTCCGGCAGGCTGACGCACATCCCGAAGAGGATGGTCTCCGGGGAATATTACGGGTTGTGCGGGGAAGAGGTCAGGAGCGCTTTCAGGTCGACGCGTTCTTGAGGATGGCCCCGTACCGCCTCAGCAGGGCCCGGACGGCCTGTCCGCCTGCTCGCCGGAAACGCTGGGCCACGGCTGGCTGGGATACTCCCAGGATCTGCGCCGTCTCGTGCTGGTTCCGACCGCTGATCAGGGCGAGAATCGTCTTTGCCTGTTCGGTGGACCAGCGCTTGATGTGGAAATCCAAAAATAGGCACGCGACTTTCAATTCAGCGTTGGCATCTTGCCACGGAGTCCTCAGACCGATACGGCGGTCACCTGTTTCCATGACGCGCAAGAGACGATTCGAATGCATAAACGCCTTACCGCCGCCACGGAACATACGCCTGGGCAGATGGTCGAAAAGGTTCACCTGGCCATCCAGGTAATCCAGAGGACCCACGCCGATAGCCACGCGCACCTGTACCGGAATGTCATCGTCCACGGTCTGACAGCCGAGCCAGGCGATCATGTGCAGGGCCGCGGGCAGCCCGGCCTCGGCATCGTCGAGAACGGCCTGGAAGCGACCTTCCTGGAAGAACTGCAAGCCCAACACCTCGGCTGAAAGGCGTACCGAGGGCAGCTCGCAACTCTCCAGGGCTCGGGCCAGAAGATCCGGCAGGACCTGCCGTGCCGGAACCGACATGCGGGAGGTCTGGATGACCTCACCCGTGAGAACAGCTTTCAGACCCTCTGTCATCATGATTCACCGCCGTATGCTTCACTTGGTGCCCCGCGCCCCCATCGAGTGCACCCCCTCACTAATATAACCTCTCAGACTTATATTGAATATTATAACTATATAACATTATTTCCCTGAGGGTTTCTGGAAATGGTCTCACAACTCTCCACACGCTTCCGGCTCCAGCCATCTCACTTCTTGGTGGGAAACTTCCCTACCAGGGCATCCCGGGCGATCTGCTTCACTTCCGTAGGGAATTCGCTGTCCGCAATCCAGTCCAGGTAGCCTGGCGTGCTGCGTGCGATCTCCTGCAAACTCTTGCCCCGGTGCTTGCCGAAGGCGAAGACCACTTCACCACCCTCGTTCCAGGCGAACTTGCGGGTACGGTCGACCCAGTCATCCTCGTCCGGGTTGCAGAAGCTGTGCAGGTCGTCCAGGTCTCGGGGTAGGTCCTCGTACCGTTCGAGCTGGGCGTCCAGAATCTCCATGGTGGCGCTGGCATCGGCCAGTGCTGTATGGGCGTCCTGCAACTCCGTGCCGCAGTAGAACCTCAGCGCCGCGGCCAGGTGGCGGGGCTCTTTCTTGTGGAAGATGGTCATGGCATCCAGATGGCGGCGCCCGGCTGTCTCGAACGTCTGGCCGGCGCGCTGGAACTCCTCGACCAGCAGGGGCAGGTCGTACCTCACGGAGTTATATCCCGCGATGTCGGCATCTGCAAAGAGCGGTGCAATCTCCGGAGCGATCTGGCGGAAGGTCGGCTCGCCCGCCACGTCGGCATCGGTGATGCCATGCACGGCAGTAGCCTGGGCGGGAATTGGCCGCTGCGGGTTCACCAGGAACTCGTACGTGCGCCGACTACCGTCGGGCTCGATGCGTACCAGCCCGATCTGCACGATACGGTCCTTGACGACATCGATGCCGGTGGTCTCCAGATCGAAAAAGACGAGAGGCCGGTGGAGGCGGAGGTTTCTCATGCCTATATCCTCGTGGTTTTCTCACGATTGTCACGCGCTGATCAATCGACGAGGGACTTCCCGAACGGCTTCACCGTGAAGACCGGGCAGTCGGCCCGCCGGACGACCTTCTGGGTGGTGCTGCCGATGAGGAAGCGGTCCAGGCCGGTCAGGCCATGGGTGGCGATGACGATGAGATCGCTGCCGTTGTCCACGGCGAAGCCTACGATGTCGCGGCTGGCGCGACCGTCCAGCACGAAGGTCTCGGCCGGCACGTCCGGACCTTTGCTCTCCTCGAGCCATCGCCGCATCTCCTGGTGAGACCGTCCCGCAATGTCGGGATCCAGATCCAGGATCGACGTCTTGCCCATGGCGTAGAAGGCGGGATGGATCATCTGCTCCACGACGTGCAGAAGCTGCAGGCGCGCATCGCAGGAACCGGCGATTCGCTGGGCGTACTCCAGGGCCCGGCGGGAATGAGCGGAAAAGTCCATCGGCACCAGGATCTCGTCCATCTCGGCCATGGATTTCGGCTCTTCCTTTTCCCGCACGGTGAGGACGGGGCAGGCGGACCGGCGGACGATCTCTTCCGCCACACTGCCCAGGAACAACTGCCCGAGACCCCGGCGACCATGGGTTCCCATGACGATCAGGTCGATGCCGTGCTCGTTGGCGTAGTCCAGGATCACCGGCGCGACGGAAACGCCCCGCTTTTCCACCTGGACGATCTCCATATTTCCGGTGGCGTGGGTCCGGATCGATTCGTCCAGGCGCAGAGCGGCGTCCTGGTGCTGTTGCGCATAGAGTCTCTCCTCCAGGCCCGGCAGATCTTGTTCAGGATTGTAGGGATCGTAGCCGTGCAGGACTATGGCGTGCAGCAGGTGCAGCTCGGCCTCGTACGTCTCGGCAAAGTACACGGCGTGGGAGAGAGCCTGGTCGGCGCAATCCGAAAAATCGGTGGGAAACAACACTTTGCTGAGCCGCTTCATGCTCCCTCCCCCCTGACGTGAGAGGTCTTCGCCTCGGCCGGCCTTCGCTTCAGCTCGCGTCCTTTGCGGCCACCTTCTTCAGTTCGTCGTTGGCCATGATGGCCAGATCCACCCGCCGGTTGGCCTGCCGCCCCGCGATGGTTGCATTGTCCGTCACGGGCTGGGACTCGCCGTACCCCATGATGGTGAAGCGTGTCGCGTCGACACTTGTTCCGGCCAGGTAGTTGGCCACCGACTGGGCTCTCTGACGCGACAGGGTCAGGTTGTACTCTTCCGAGCCGGTGGCGTCGGTGTGCCCCTCGATGAGTATGTCGGTGTCATCGTACTTGTTCAGGATCTGGGCGAGCTGCCCCAGGTTATCCTGGGCGGCCGGTTGCAGAGTCGCCTTGTTCACGTCGAAGAGAATGCCGGAGTCGAAAGTGATCTTGATCCCTTCACCGACACGCTCGACGGTAGCCCCCTCGATATCTTGCTGGATCTCTTCGGCCTGCTTGTCCATGTAGTTGCCGATGTACGCGCCTGCGACTCCCCCGACAGCGGCGCCGATCAAGGCACCCAGCAACGTGTTGCCGGACTGGCTGCCGATAGCCGCCCCCGCGGCGGCGCCGGTTCCCGCTCCGATGGCGGCCCCTTTCTCCTTATTGCTCATGCTGGCGCAACCGAAAGAGCCGGTCAGCAGTGCCAGGATCAGGGCGACGACGACGATCTTCCTCATGTTCCCCTCCTTTATCAGGCCAGGTTGTGCACCGGGACCTTGTGGATCCACTCCGGATGCAGCTCGCTGTTGCCCTCGTGAATGGCGAGGAGTGTCTCACGCAGTTTCCTGGTCTTGACTCCCTCCTGGCCGTTGCCGACCGTGTGGTCACTGCCGCCGAAGTGGATGATTCCCACGGGGGTCACCACGGCAGCGGTGCCGCAGGCGAACACTTCCTTCAGCTTCCCGCTGTCCGCATCCTCGCATATCTGTGCTATGGGGAGGTGCTCCTCCACCCAGTTCCAGCCGCAGTCGCTGCACAGGATGCGCACAGAGTCGCGGGTTACGCCATCGAGGATGGTGTCGCCGGTGGGCGCGGTGACGACCTTGTCGTCGTAGACGAAGGCGATGTTCATGGCCCCCATCTCCTCGACGAAGGACATGGTCCTGGCGTCCAGCCAGATGATCTGGTCGAAACCCTCGTCCTGGGCCAGCTTGATGGGCAGCAGGGCCGCGGCGTAGTTTCCGCCCGTCTTGGCGAAGCCGGTGCCGCCGGGGGCGGAGCGCACATACTTCTCCTCCACCTTCAGCCGCAACGGTTTGATACCACCGGCGAAGTAGGATCCCACGGGGCCGATGATGATGAAGAAGAGGAACTCGTTGGCCGACGCCACGCCGAGAGTGGGCTGGGTTGCGATGAGTGTGGGCCGGATATAGAGTGCATCCGGCGGCGTGGGCACCCAGTCACGGTCCAGGTCGACCAGGAGGTTCAAGGCCTCCTGAAACAACGCCTCGTCCACCGGCGGCATGCATATTCGCTCACAGGAAATACTGAAACGCTGGATGTTCTTGTCGGGGCGGAACATGTGCACTGTTCCGTTTGCAGGATTCCTGTAGCCCTTCTGACCCTCGAAGATCTCCTGGGCGTAGTGGAGCACCTTGGCTGCCGGATCCATGGTGAACGGCCCGTACGGTTCGATGCGCGGGTTGCGCCACCGGCCACCGCTGTACTCCATCTTGAACATGTGGGGCGTGAATATCTTGCCGAAGCCGTAGTCGCCGTCGGGGGGTAAGGGGGGATTGGGGTGTCGCGTGATCTCGATATTCATTCCGTACCGCCTTGCCTTGGATTCTAGTCCAGATTCTGTACCGATTGTGGTGAAATTGGCGGGGGAAATCAAAGAGAAAGAGGCCGGACCGCCGGCAATTCCTGCGGCCCCGCCTCCTGTGGCCGGCCGCCTCGCGCCGGCCGGCATCTCTCCTCGTGATTGCCGCCAGCCGATGCAAGGCTGGGGCCGCCGAGAGCCATGGAGACTTGCAGAGGATTCTTAACAAGTAACTCCCAGTATTTATTCAAGTTACAATTTAAAACCGGATGCCGGAAGCTGGCCCCAAGGCCGCTCCCACGGCAGGTGGTGTTACACCGCCCTGTTCACTTACCGGGGCCTTTCGCGATACAGGACAGTTATTAGGACCAGCTAAAAGGGCGCCGGTTGCAGCAGGCGCCCTTGTTTGCTGGTTCGAGGTCGCTGTTGAAGCTCCGCGGCGTGCTGTCCCTAGTGGGAAACCCTGGTCGGATCGGCTTTGGGATTGATTGACCTGACCAGAGTCCCCGCAGGGGTCAACAGATCCGTCAGGTTACTGTCATCCTTGATGGTGCCCTGACGCACCACGAAGCTCTTTCCCTGCCAGTGGCCCATGAGGATGGCCATGCGGCCCTCCTGTGGCGGGACGCTTTCCGCGGGGTTTTCCTCGGCCGTAAGCTGGCTGTCCTTGGTGAACCAGATCGGAACCTCGTTGATTTTCCAGGTCCCTTTGCTGTCCCGCGTGAGTATGCCGCTCAAGAAGTGCATGGGCGGTAGTCTATCCTCCAGCGGGGGACGAACTCTCTCGGAGGCATCCTTGGGTTTCACCTTGGCCGCGGTATCGGCGGGCTGCAGAACCCAGCTTGTCAGGACAACAAAGCCGATCACGGTCAGCGTGACAAGCAGCCCTCTATGCCTCGTGAATCCGCCGAAATGTGCGTCCATTTTGGGGTTCGCTCGCATCTCACTTGCCTCCTTGAACGCCGCCCAGAGTATCACCAGGCCTCTTCACGGCTAGGTTATTGCACTTGTGGCGGTTCCTGCACGAAATCGTAATTCTCCTGCCACGACTTCACGGTCAGGTGGAAAATATCAATTACGATATCCACCACGGTTATCGTGGCATCACTCGACTGGATGACCGCCGTCTCGTTGACGATATCC
>CBDURX010000005.1:0-14801 GCA_965369485.1 uncultured bacterium
GAGATGGACCTGAAGGGCGAGATGCCCTCCGGTCTGGTGGACAAGATGCGCCAGAGCGGCTTCTTCGGGTTGTCCATCCCCGAGGAGTACGGCGGTCTGGGTGTGGACATGGTGACCTATGCCCTGGTGGTGGAGGAGCTGGCGAGGGTCAGCGCCGGGGTCTGCATCATGGTCACGGTGCACAACAGCGTGGGGTTCCATCCGGTGGCCAAGTTCGGCAACGACGAGGTCAAACAGAAGTTCCTGCCGCGGCTGGCCGCGGGGGAGATAGCTGCCTTCTGCATCAGCGAACCGGGCGCCGGCAGCGACGCGGCGAACCTGACGACCACAGCGCGCAAGGACGGCGACCACTACATCCTGAACGGCAGCAAGCTGTGGGTGACCAACGGTGCCCAGGCGGCTTTCTACATGATCGCGGCCCGCGATCCCGGCACGACGGGCCACAAGTCCATTCACGCCTTCATCTTGGAGCGGGACAGCGAGGGTCTGACCATCGCCAAGAAAGAAGACAAGATGGGCATCCGGGCCAGCGACACCGTGGCCATCGATCTGTCCGACGTGCGCGTGCCGGTGAAGCAGTTGCTCGGCCAGCCGGGCGAGGGCTTCAGGATCGCCTTGGATGCCCTGGACGGCGGCCGCATCGGCGTGGCGTTCCAGGCTCTCGGCATCGGACGAGCCTGCCTCCAAGAGGCGGTCAAGTACGCGAAAGTGCGCGAGCAGTTCGGCAAAACGCTGGCCAGCCAGCCGGTGATCCAGAACATGCTGGCCGACATGGCCACCGAGCTCGACGCCGGCCGCTTGCTCGGCCTGCGGGCCGCATGGCTCAAGGACCAGGGGAAGCCGTACACCAAGGAAGCCGCCATGGCCAAGCTGTACGCCACCGAGGCGGCGGGCCGGGCAGCCGATGCCGCCCTGCAGATCCACGGCGGCTACGGGTACGTGAAGGAATATCCAATCGAGCGCTACTACCGTGACGTGCGGGTCACGCGGATCTACGAGGGGACCAGCGAGATCCAGCGGCTGGTCATCGCCAAGAAAGTACTGGCTGAGACGTGATCCTCACCGGATCTCCTCGCGGTAGAATCGGGCAGATGTAAAAATTTCAGCCTTGGTCAGCCTACTTCTCGAAGATCTTCAGCAAACGGCGGGCGGCGGTGGTGGCGGGAACTTCACCGGCCATGACACTCCGCTCCAGCTCCGGCAGCAATTTCTGCACCTCGGGATGCTCACGGAACAATGAATCCAACCGTTCGCTCACCAAGGCGTGCAGCCAGTCACACTCCTGTTCCCGGCGGCGGCGTGCAAAGGTCCCTGCGTCGGTGGTCTTCTCCTTGAACCGTTCCACGACTTGCCACAGCTCCGGGATGCCGTCACCTGTCTGAGCTGAAGCCGTGTAAGAGCGGGTCTGCCACCCCTCCGTGGCCGGGCGTTGGTAGCGCAAGGCGCTGCCGTACTCGGCACGCGCCATTTCCGCCGCTTTCTTGTTGTCGCCGTCGGCCTTGTTAACGAGGACGGCGTCGGCCAGCTCGAACACGCCCCGCTTGATCCCCTGCAGCTCGTCCCCGGCGCCGGCCACCAGCACCAGCAGGAAGAAGTCCACCATGGATCGCACGGTGACCTCGTTCTGTCCCACGCCGATGGTCTCGACGATGATGACGTCGTAGTCGGCCGCCTCGAACAGCAGCATGGTCTCGCGGGTCTTGCGCGCCACGCCGCCCAGTCTGCCGCCCGAGGGGGAGGGACGGATGAAGGCGCCGGGGTCATTGGCCAGCCTTTCCATGCGGGTCTTGTCGCCCAGGATGCTGCCGCCGGAGATCGTGCTGGAGGGGTCGATCGCCATGACCGCGACGCGGTGTCCCGCCGCCGTCAATTGCAGGCCCAGTGTCTCGATGAGCGTGCTCTTGCCGGCGCCCGGCAGGCCCGTCACGCCCACGCGGACGGATTGCCCGGTGCTCGGCAGCAGCTCCTTCAGCAGATCCTGGGCCAGGTCGATGTCCGCGGCCCGGTTGGATTCGACGAGGGTGATGGCCTGCGCCAGCAAGGTGCGGTCTCCAGACAGCACGCCGTCGATGTACTCCGTGGCCTTGAGGCTGCGGCGTGGAGTGATCCCAGACCGGTCCGGCTTCGCGAACTTCTCGCCACCGGACTTCTGTGGATGTGTGTCCTTGTCGTTATCTGGCATGGCCCAGTTCGATTCCGTTCCAGTTCCGTGAATTCCTGTCCCAAACGTTTTGCATGAGGCTGCTAGAAGCGAACTCTTTCATTTTACCAAGCTGGGCGGGTCCCATCCAGTCCCTTTGCCGCAGCAACCAAGCGATGGGTCAGTCTCCGAACCCCAGCCGCCGATTCAGCTCCGCCATCAATGTTCTGGCCGCTGTCGGGATCACCGTGCCGGGACCGAAGATGGCCGCCGCGCCGTTCTCTCGCAGGAACGCGTAGTCCCGGGTCGGGATCACACCACCCACCGTGACCAGGATGTCCTCGCGGCCGAGTTTCCGCAGCGCAGCGACGAGCTGGGGCAGCAGCGTCTTGTGGCCACCCGCGAGGCTGCTCATCCCCACGATGTGCACGTCGTTCTCCACCGCCTGGCGGGCGGTTTCCTCCGGCGTCTGGAACAGCGGGCCGACGTCCACGTCGAAGCCCAGATCGGCGAACGCCGTGGCCACCACCTTGGCCCCGCGATCGTGACCGTCCTGTCCCATCTTGGCGACGAGGATGCGTGGACGGCGTCCCTCGCGACGGGCGAACTCCCGGACCATTTGCCGTATGTCCCCGATATCGTTCTCCTCGCCGAATTCAGACGAGTAGACACCCGATATGGTGCGGATCTGGGCCTTGTGGCGTCCCCAGACCTTCTCCAGGGCGCTGGTGATCTCACCCAGGGTGGCACGTGCTCGGGCGGCCGCCACCGACAGTTCCAGCAGGTTACCTTCGCCCGAGGCACCGCACGCTGTCAACGCCTGCAACGACGTCTGCAGCGTGGCGTCGTCACGCTCGCCCCGCAGCTTTCGTAACCGCTCTATCTGCTGGCGGCGCACCTCGCTGTTGTCCACCTCCAGGATCTCGAACGGCTCCTCCTTTTGCAGACGGTAGGCGTTGACGCCGACCCGGATCTCCTGCCGAGAATCGATGCGGGCCTGACGCCGCGCTGCCGCCTCCTCGATGCGCAGCTTGGGCAGCCCGCTGCCGATGGCCTTGGCCATACCGCCCAGCTCTTCCACTTCCTGGATATGACCCCACGCCCTGTGCATCAAATCGTGAGTCAGCCGTTCCAGGTAGTAGGAGCCGCCCCAGGGATCGATGACCCGGCAGATGCCGGTCTCTTCCTGCAAATAGAGCTGGGTGTTGCGGGCGATGCGGGCCGAGAAATCGGTGGGCAGGGCTATGGCTTCGTCCAGGGCATTGGTGTGCAGGGACTGGGTATGACCCAGGACGGCCGCCATGGCCTCGACGCAGGTGCGGACCACATTGTTGAAGGGGTCCTGCTCGGCCAGGCTCCAGCCGGATGTCTGCGAGTGGGTGCGCAACACCAGCGACTTGGGGTTTTGCGGAGAGAACGGTTTGACCAGCTTGGCCCAGAGCAACCGCGCCGCCCGTAGCTTGGCCATCTCCATGAAGTAGTTCATGCCCTCGGCCCAGAAAAACGAGAACCGCGGCGCGAACTCGTCGATCTTCAGACCCGCCGCGATTCCGGTGCGGAGGTACTCGAGGCCGTTGGCCAGGGTGTAGGCCAGCTCCAGGTCGGCCGTCGCGCCCGCTTCCTGCATGTGGTAACCGGAGATGGAGATGCTGTTGAACTTGGGCATGTGCTGGGCCGTGTAGGCTAAGATGTCGGCAATGATCCGCATGCTCTGTTCGGGCGGGTAGATGTATGTGTTGCGGACCATGTATTCCTTGAGGATGTCGTTCTGGATGGTGCCGGTCAGCTGTTCCGCTGCGACTCCTTGCTCGAGCCCCGCCACGATGTAGAAGGCCATCACCGGCAGGACGGCGCCGTTCATGGTCATGGAGACCGACATCTTGTCCAGGGGAATGCGGTCGAAGAGGATCTTCATGTCGAGGATGGAGTCGATGGCCACGCCGGCCATGCCCACGTCACTCACCACACGCCGGTGGTCGGAGTCGTAGCCGCGATGGGTGGCCAGATCGAAGGCCACGGACAACCCCTTCTGGCCGGCGGCGAGATTGCGCCGGTAGAAGGCGTTGGAATCCTCGGCCGTGGAGAAACCGGCGTACTGCCGGACGGTCCAGGGCCTGGTGAGGTACATGTTGGCGTAGGGCCCGCGGGAGAAGGGGGGCAGGCCAGGGAAGTAATCCAGGTGCTCCAGCTTCTCCATGTCTTCGGCGCCGTAGAGTGCGTGCACGGGGATCTGTTCATGGGTCTGCCAGACGAGGTCGGCCGGATCGATCTGCATCTCGGTCAGCGCCCGTTGCCGCCAGGCGTCCTTGGTCTCGGCCGGCACGTCGCCGTGCCAGGCGATCTTGGTGAAATCGGGCACAGTGCTCATGATGTCACCCCGATGCGCCGGGTCAGGTCCTGCAGGAAGGCCAGGGCGTCGTTGTGCGACTGTATGAAACCGTCGACGCCGGCCTGCAGATAGAGTTCGGCATTGTCTCCGGCCGGACCGGCGACGATCACAAGAGGTGGTTCGGGTTCCTGCTTCAGGGCGGTTGCGAGGATGGGCACCACCTCCGGGTAGCGCGCGTCCTCGGCGACGATGGCCACCACCGGCGCGCCTGCTCCCCGGGCTGCCTGCAGGGCGCTGTCAGCGTCGGGGAACCACCCTTCACCGGTCACCGCCAGCCCGCCGGTTTGGAAGAGAGAGCGGGTGAAATCGAGGCGCGGCATGTACTCAGCCACCGGCCCGATATTGGCCAGGAATACCTGAGGGTCCCGCTGCCGTTGCTCACGCCAGGCCAGCACTGTGCGGTGCAGCTCCTCGAAACTCCCTGCGTCCCGCTGCACGGCAATGGCCTTCACACGTGGCTTCTCGCCTGCGTCCCGCCGCAGGAACTGGGTGAGCTCACCGAGGGTGGCACCGTGCAACGCCGCGTCCACACCGGCCGCGAACAGCTCTTCCGGGGTCGACTGGCCAGCCTGATGCAAATTCAGCATTTTCGACTCCGAGGCGGTGAAACTGGTCGAGAGGTGCAACTCCTGCCAGTCGGCCACGCGCTGGGCGGCGAACGTACTCGGGTCGGGCCAGCGCGACCGTCGCGGCTGTGCGGCGGTTTCGGGGTACTTGTTGACCCCCACCAGGACCTCACGGCTCCGGGCCACGTTATCCCGGCGGACCGCGGCGGCTGCAGCCACCAATCGCTGGGGTAGACCCTGTTGCAAGGCGACGGCCAGGCCACCGGCCGCCTCTACCTCCTGGAAAAGAGCCCAGGCTTTCCCGGCCAGCTCGGCCGTCAGACTCTCCACGTACCACGATCCCCCCGCCGGGTCGATCACCCGGTCGCAGTGGCACTCCTCACGTAGGATGAGCTGCGTGTTGCGGGCCAGACGCCGTGAGAATTCGTCCGGCAGGCCAAGCTGGGCGTCGCAGGGACTGATGTGAAGGCTGTCGCAACCGCCCAGGAGTGCCGCCAGGCATTCCGTGGTACCCCGTAAGATGTTTACGTGGGGATCGAGCCGGGAGTGTGAGCGGTCGGAACTGCGGGCGTGGATGGTCATTTTTTGAGCTGTTTCGCTGCCTTCGCAGGCGGCCACGGCATGTGACCAGAGAACCCGAGCCGCGCGCAGCTTGGCGATCTGCAGGAAAAACTGACTGTCCACGGAAAAAACACACAGGATCCGCGGCGCAACATCTTCCACAGTCAGGCCGCGCCTCTGCAACTCGCGGAGGTGGTGCACGGCGGCTGCCAGGGTGAAGGCCAACTCCTGTACGGCATTGGCGCCCCCGTTGTGGTAGGGGGAGCCGTCTGCCATCACTGTCTTGAGTCGTGGTGCCTCCTTACGACCCCAGCGGTTCAGCAGGGCCAACTCGTCGTAGGCGGCAGCCACAGAGAGTGGCAGCTCGCCCTCGCTCACCAGGCCGCCGAGGGGATCTGCGGCGATGCTGCCCCGCAAAGTGGCGCCGTCTATGCCCTGGCGGCGGCAGTGGGCGGTGAGAAATATGGCGAACGGTAAAGCTGCCGTGCCAGCCTGCACGTAAAGTGGCGTCGCGGCCAGATCCAAGCCCGCGAGGGCCTCACTCAGCTCGGTCAGGCAGGCGAGGGAGGTGCCACCCCGGCCGACCTGGCTTTTGCCGGCCTGATCCGGGTCCAGGCCGATGCGACTGGCCTCGTCCAGAACCAGATTCACGGCCGTCTGACCGTGAGCCAGGTCGTGGCGCAGGGCGCGGTTGAACTCGCGGTGGTCCGGATACGGCAGCTCCTGGGCAATCTGCCAGGGCTTCTGGCGGTACCCCACGGTACGACTGCCGCGCGCGAACGGCGGCGTGCCTGGTAGCGTGTTGAGGTATGGCCGGTCCAGACGGTCTGCAGCCGCATACAGCGGTTGCAAGGTGATCCCCTCGAGGGTGGAAGTTGTCAGGCTGCTCTCGAACGATGTGCCCTCGAGCCGCCTGATCGCTGCCTGCTGCCAGTCTGTTAGGGATGGCGGTGGGAACTCCGCCAGGAGGAAAGGCTTGGGTGAGGTGCGGGGAGTCTCACGCGTCATGCAGGTAACCCTCACGGTGGGGTGGAGGCCGGTACTCGTTGGCAGCACAACAATAGCGGATTGGCGTGTTTTTTCCAATGCCCGCGGGATGGCCGCCGGTGGGGTCAGCGGGTCAGGACCAGCTTGACGGTTTGCACGCCCGCTGCTGCGTTGGTCATGTCCAGACGGGCGAAGTAGACACCCGAGGCCACGGCCAGGTCTGCGTCGTCTCGACCGTTCCAGGAGACATCGTGCTTCCCCTCGGCCGCAATGCCATCCAGCAGGGTCGTCACGGTCCGCCCGCGGGAATCTATGATGGTCAGCTCGACCCAGCCGGCACGGGGCAGAGAGAAGGATAGGGTGGTCTGGGGGTTGAAGGGGTTGGGACGGTTCTGGAACAGGATCACCGCCATGGGCAACTGATCCGACGCGGCCAGCAGTGCCGGGCCGAACCAGTTCTCGCCGCCGTCGCGACCGATCTCCTGCAGCCGGTATTCCGCCGTGCCGGCAGGAGCGGCGGCGTCGGTGAAGGAAAAGCTTTCCTCGCCGGTGATCAAGGCGTCGCTGATGCGCAGCAGTTGCTGCTGCTCATCCTGGCGCCAGACGTGAAAGCCGATCCGGTCCGCGAAGCCGGCCACTTCCCAGTACAGCTGCGCATGGGGGCCGTCGCGTGCTGCCGTGAACGAGAGCAGGTACGTTGGCACCAGGAGCTCGTTGCGCAGCAGATAAGTACTACCGTAACCGTTGGCCAGGTAGACGGTGTCCTCGATGACCGCCACGTCATAAGCATAACCGACGGTGTGGTAGTAGCCGCTCTCGACGGGTTGGATCGGGTCGGTGATGTCGATCACTCGCAGGCCGTTGGCGAAGTTGGCCACGTAGGCATGAATTCCGCTGATGGTCACGGCTTCCACGTAGGAACCCAGATCCAGAAAACGGACCTCCACCGGCTGGAAGATGTTGCTGATGTCGATGATGCGCAAGCCGGCCGAGGAGTCGGCCACGTAGGCGTACTGGCCGCTGATGGCGACGTCCTTGGCGTACCCTTCGGTGTCGAAGTAACTCATCTCGAAGGGGTTGGTCGGATTGGACACGTCGATGATCCGTAAGCCCGCCTCGCTGTCGGCCACGTAGGCGATGTGCCCCACCACCTGTACGCTCCTGGCGTTGCCGGGCGTATCAGAGGCGCCGACTTCAGCAGGGTGGTAAGGATCGGCGATGTGGATCACTCGCAGGCCGTTGCCGAAATCGGCCAGGTAGACGTATTCCCCCACGACCATCAAGGAAATGGCCTGATTTGCCGTGCCCTCGGTCAGGTGATGGCTGATTTCCGTGGGTTGGGTGAGGTCGCTGATGTCGATGATGCGCAAGCCGCCGCCGGAATCGGCAACGTAGGCGTAGTGGTCCACGACTGCCACTGCGCGTGCGTAGTCGGCCGTTTCGCTGAAGCCGACGGTCATGGGTTGGGACTGGTCGGTTATGTCTACCACCCAGAGACCGCTGCCGCCGGCGGCGACGAAGGCGTGATTACCCCGCACGGCGATGCCGCGGGCATAACCGCCCGTGGGAAAGAAACCCGTTTCCACGGGTGCAGCCGGCTGAGCGACGTCGACTATCCTCAAGCCGTCGTCGTAGTCTGCGACGTAGGCGTACGAGCCGCTCACGGCAACCTCGTACGAGGTGCCGGGCGTCAGGAGGAACCCCGCTTCCACCGGCTGCGTGGGATCCCTCGCATCCACCACACGCAGGCCTCCGGTGTGATCCGCCACGTACACATAGTCGCCGACGACGGTCACGCCGTGAGCCGTGCCGCCGGTATTGAGCGCCGCCACCTCGACGGGGGCGGTTGGATCGTGCACGTCGATCACGCGCAGCGAACCAGTCCAGTCCGCCACGAAGACATAGTCACCGTTGACGGCCACGCCATTGGCGAATCCGGGCGTGATGTAGGCGCCGAGCTCGACCGGCTGGGTCGGATCGGTCACATCCAGAATCCGCAGACCGCCGCCACTGTCGGCGAGATAGAGCAGGTTCCCACTCACGGCTACATCCGAGGCGTACCCGGGCGTCGACACGTCGCCGACCAGGGCAGGCTGGGTCGGATCGCTGATGTCGATCAACTTCAGACCTGCCGTCTGACATGCAAGGTAAGCGATATCGCCGACCACAGTGATACCCAGAGCGCGTCCATCTGGTACGAAAGAACCGACGATTTCCGGTTGGTACGGTTCGTTCACCGAAACGATCTGCAGCCCCGCCGGGCCGGCTGCCACGTAGGCGAAATCGCCGGAGGGTTCGATGTCCATGACCGCGTTGGGCAGGAAGAGGGAACCGAGTTCCTGCAGGTTGGTGGGATCGGCATTGTCCATGATGGCAAGGGAGACACCTTTACCGACGTAGACGATATTCTGGCGGACCGCCACGGCGAAACAGGGACCGTTGGACCACCGGCCCAGGAGGGCCACGTTGAGGCTCTCGCCCGGTGGGGGGTGGTCGCTCGTGGGAAAGAGTGAAGGAGGTGGCTCGGTCCCGGACCAGGCCGTCGCGGCCAACAGAATCCATGCGCCGGCCAGCAGGCAACGGCGAGGTGGCGGTGCCTTCATGTAAGCTCCTCATGAAGTGGACCTGTGTGGGCGATCACGACCCACGATCTCTTAAGTCTACGGTACCTAAGCGTCGATGCGCAACGGTTGATGCCCACGGTGACGGATAATGGCTTTTCAGATGGGGTTCAGGTCAGCCGCAGGATCTGGTAGATCCAACCGCACAGGAAGGCCAGAACAGCGGAGATCCGGAGCAATTTCTTCTCTCCCGGCGTGAACTGGATCTGGCGGCGCCATGGGGGATGAAGTGTGGCCACCAGTGCGTAGGTAGCCCAGAGTGCCAGCAAGCCGGCTGCCGCCACCACGAGGGGGTTCGCAACCCAGGCCGAGGCGAGGTCACCTCGCACGAGGGCGAGGGCGGCGTGGGTCCCCCCGCAGGTGGGACACGGCAGGCCGATGTTCCTGCGGAGGTAACAGAAGGCTGACCGTTCAACCTGCTGGCCCCAGACGGCCATGACAGTGCCGGCGAGAGCAGCCAGACCCAGATAGACGAAGGCGAGGTGGCGGGGGAGGGGATCCCTTTCCGGGACTAGTTT
Organism: uncultured bacterium; assembly: GCA_965369485.1. Classification (GTDB taxonomy): domain Bacteria; phylum Krumholzibacteriota; class Krumholzibacteriia; order LZORAL124-64-63; family LZORAL124-64-63; genus CBDURX01. Next base: position 9,783 of record CBDURX010000005.1, read on the forward strand.
CATCAGAAGAGGACATCGAGACCGACGGTGACCATGAGGAGGCCGCCGCAACTCACCAGACACAGGATCAACGGCAAGAACACGGCCAGGGCGGCCCGCCAGGTGTCGATGTCATGCGCCTTCTGCAACCCGATGATGATGATGGCTATGCCCCAGACCAACGAGATCAGGTTTCCGCAGAAGGGGACCAGGGTCATGATGTAGACCGCTGAACTGTACGCCATCACCCGGAAAGTGGTCTCGAAGCCGAAGCGGTTTCCGCCCACCAGGAGCAGGCAGATATGCGCGAGTCCCGCGGTCAAAAAGACATCGACAATGGCGATCAAGGGGCTGAAGACGAAGATGAGGCCGTACACGAACGGACCACGCACGATCTCGGCGATGTCTTCCTCGATGAACATTTGCAGGGAGGCCCCGGTCAGCGACCACATCCAGAGGAAGAAGGCGCTGATCACGTTGACTACCACGGCGAACAGCAACGGTTGGGATAGACCGATCCGTGACGGCATGCGAGCGAAGAACTGGGCGGGTGAAAGCAGGACGTCCTTGATGGTCAGGTAGAGAGCGTTCAGGAAACCGTAACGCGACCGCTCTTCCCACGGTGGCATTACGAGTCCTGCGCCGACCTCTTCGCTGTAACTATGGGGATTATCCGCGTCAGGCGTCACACTCTTCCCTTCCGAGTCGCGGTGCGGTAATGCCGCCGATTCCGGCACTGTGTCTGTATCTTACGCAGATTCACCATTGAACGTTGCAACCTTCGCACAGCCGGTTGCTTTGTACAAGGGTCTACGAGCAGCCTCCAGGAGTGTTCGCCGCATGGTGCGGGCTACGGCCTAGGGCCGCTCCTGCACCACAGTGGTCAGAATCTCCGTCTCACCCTCGCTCCTGGCTATGACCACGGCGCCGCAGCTGTCGCTCCACACGTTCACCGAAGTGCGGCACATGTCCAGTAGCGGATCGATGGCCAGGATCAGGACAACGCCTTCCAGGGGCAAACCGACCGCATCCAGTACGATGGAGATCATGACCAGTCCGGCGGCCGGGATGCCCGCGGCACCGATGGAGGCGAGCAGGGCGGTCAGAACGATGATCGCCTGGGCCACGGGTCCCAGGGTGATGCCGTACGCCTGGGCGATGAAGAGGGCAGCCACGCATTCGTACAGAGCCGTGCCGTCCATGTTCACGGTCGCTCCCAGTGGCAGGACGAAGCTCGAAACCCGGTTGGACACACCGGCTCCGTTACGGACCCTGTTGATGGTCAACGGTAGCGTGGCCGATGAGGAACGGGTCGTTAAAGCCGTCAGTAACGCCGGGGACATGATCCGGGCGTGGCGATGAGCCTGTAGGCGGCCGAACAAATAGAGCAGGAGTGGTAAAGTGATCATGGCGTGGGTGATCAAGGCCAGGAGCACCGTCACGCCGTAGCGCGCCAAGGGTGTGAAGGCGTCGAAGCCGCTGGTCGCCACCATGCGTGCCATCAATCCAAAGACGCCCACCGGTGTCAGGCGGATGACCCAACCGGTGATCCGCATCATCACCGCGAACAATCCCTCGAAGAAAGAAACCTGTACCGCGCGAGTTCGCTCTGGCAGCTGGGTCAACGCGATTCCGTACAGGAGACAGAAGAAGATCAACGGCAGCATCTGGCCCTCAGCTGCCGCGGCCACGGGGTTGGTGGGGATCATCCGCAGGACGATGTTGATCAGGTCGCCGGCGCCACGACCGGACAGCTCGTCGGTAAGCTCCACCGTGGGCGCTGCCAGGCCGAGCTTGTTGCCCACCGGCACGCCGTTTTCCAGCCCGGGGCGGATGAGGTTGACCAGCACCAGGCCGGTGAGGATGGCCAGCAGGCTGGTCATCACGTACCAGCCGAATGTCTTGCGGAAAAGGCGGCCCAGGGACTGGGCCGAACCCACACCGGTCACCCCGGAGATGATGGAGCCGGTCAGGAGCGGTACGATGACCATGCGCAAAGCCCGCAAGAAGAGACTTCCCAGGAATTCGTAGGCACTGTAGGGCCGCCAGATCCCGAACCAGCGGGCCTCCTGGTCCCAGAGCAGGCCTGCGAAGACGCCGATGCCGATGGCCAGGAAGATCTGCCAGTGTAAGGCCCAGTGCCAGGGTAACAGGGGAGAGTGGCGGGTCCGGCGTGGTTCCGGCATATTGCGCGTGGCTCCTTTCGAAACCGGCGGCGTAGAGTGACACGGCGCCGATGGTAGCTGGCAGTGTAGAGGTTGGGGTGCACTGTCTCAACCAGGATTATGGGGAAGGAAGTCCTTCAAAAAAAGAACGTCAGTGATACAATGCCCGGATCGGTCTAGCCATCCACCGTGGGCACAACCCCGCGACAGCCGAAGGGAAACCGCATGCTCTGGTCCGCGTTGAAGGCCGATCCGCAAAAGGTGACGACCGATTTGCTGGTCATGACTGTCCTGGCGGGGAAGGATGGCCCCCTCCTGTCGGATTTACCATCGCCCGTGCAGGAAACTCTCGGCACTTCGGATGCCAAGGGGCGGCGTAACGTCTTCGACGCCAACGTGGGCAGCTGGCTCCTCTTGCCGGGGCAAGGGTTCGCGGCCGAGTGGATCCTGTTGGTTGGCCTGGGGCAGGGCAAGGATCTCTCGCTGGACCGGTTGCGGCAGGCTGCCGGGCTGGCTGCCGGCAAGGCGCGCGAGATTCACGCTGGTCGCTGCGCCCTGGCCCAGGGCAGTGTGGCGGGCTCCGGATACGACTCGCGAACCGTGGCAAGGTGCTGGGTGGAAGGGGCGGAGATGGCCCTCTCGGAGACAGGAGAGCTCAAGACCGGTCCGGGCGCGCATAACGCCCCAGAACCGTCCGAGTGTCTCCTCGTAGTAGAGGATGGCCGCCAGTTACAACGGGTGCGCCATGGCATCCGCGAGGGCTCCGCCTACGGCGAAGGATGTCTGCTGGCCAGACGACTGGTCAATCTGCCCGCCAACTACCTGACCCCCACTATGCTGGCGGAGGAAGCGCGCCGGCTGGCCCGTCAGGAAGGATTGCGATGCCGGGTCCTTGGCCCCGCCCAGCTCGCGAAGGAGGGCATGGGTGGCTTGCTCGGGGTGGCGCAGGGTAGTGAGCAGGAGCCACGCCTCATCGTCTTGCAGACACCAGCAGTTGACTCCAAGCGGCGTCGCCGCCGGCGCAGTGTCGCCCTGGTTGGCAAGGGGGTCACCTTCGACGCGGGGGGCATCTCTCTCAAACCGCCCCCCAAGATGGACCAGATGAAGTCGGACATGTCTGGCGCGGCTGCGGTCCTCGGTGCTGCCCTGACCATCGCGCGCCTGGAGTTTCCGGTGCAGTTGCTCGTGATCATACCGGCCACGGAGAACCTGCCCGACGGTAAAGCTGTCAAGCCAGGGGATGTGTTGACCATGGCCTCGGGCAAGAGTGTCGAGGTGCTCAACACCGATGCCGAGGGAAGGCTGATCCTGGCCGACGCCCTCCACTACGCCTGTCGTCAACAACCGGACTACGTGATCGATGCCGCCACCCTGACGAGTGCGTGTGTCCTGGCTCTGGGCAACCAGTTCGCCGGCCTGTTGAGCAACAGCGCCGAATTGATCGAGGTCTTGAACCAGGCCGGCGGCGAGACCTTCGAACGTGTCTGGCAACTTCCGCTCATCGAGGAGCACCACAAGTCCCTGGAAGGCCAGGTGGCCGACCTGAAGAACCTGGGACCGCGCGAGGGTGGTGCCTTGACTGCTGCGGCGTTTCTGGAGGAGTTCGTGGAGGAGGAGATTCCCTGGGCTCACTTGGACATAGCCGGGCCGGTCTGGACGGAAAAGAGTGGTTCTCTCGGTCCGAAGGGGGCCACCGGCTTCGGAGCGCGATTGCTGGCGCGGGCCGTGGAAATACTGGTTTCTTAATTCCGAACATGGTACCTGAATTCGGCACGCTCACCCGCCGTCACCTTTTGCGGACCATTGCGCATCTGGCCGTACCGGTTGTGCTGGCCAACATCGCCCAGACCTTGATGGGACTGGTGGACACCTTGATGGTGGGCCGCCTGGGTTACACTCCCCTGGCTGCAGTGGGTGTGGCGACCTTGCTGTTCTCGGCCGTCGCCATGACCATCAAATCCGTGGACACCGCGGCGCAAACCTTCACGGCGCAACGAATAGGTGCAGGCCGTGGTCGGGAGGTTGGCACGGTTCTGGCCACTGCCCTGGCCACGGTGCTCGTGATCGGCGCCGTGTTCATGGTCGTGGGCCTGTCCTGGCCGGAACTGATGATAAAATGGGTCTCGCGCGATCCGGAACTGCGCAGACTCGGGGCGGATTACCTCACGTGGCGCTACGTCGGTATTCTGCCGTTCCTGATTTTTTTCATGTTCCGCAGCGTTTTCGACGGCATCGGTTGGACGCGCATCGGCATGGTCGTCGGCATCGGCATGAACCTGATCAACGCGTTCCTGAACTGGGTGCTGATTTTCGGGAAGTTCGGAGTGCCGGCCATGGGTGTATCCGGTGCGGCCCTGGCGAGCAGTCTTTCCAGTGCTGTAGCCGCCCTAGTGATCGTGGGCATCGCTTTGCGGCCGTCCATCCGTAAGAGGTACCGGCTGCTTTCGCGGCACAACCTGGACATCAGGTTGCTTGTACCGTTCCTGCGCATCGCATGGCCGCCGGCGGTGCAGTCCCTGTCCATCATCGTGGCGTTCCTGCTCTTCTTCGCCATCCTGGGACGGATTTCCACAGTGGCCGTGGCGGCGGGTAATGTGGTGATGCGCATCGCCGCGTTGTCCTTCATGCCCGGTTTCGGAGTCGGCGTGGCTGTGCAAACCCTCGTGGGCCAGGCCCTGGGCGGGCATGACTACAAGGGTGCCGTGCGCATCGGGTGGGGCGGCGTCGGCCTCTCCATGCTCTTCATGGGTTTTTTCGGCTTGCTGTTCCTGGCCATGCCCGGGACCCTGATGCGACTCTTCACCACCAGCGGGGAATTGGTGGTGGCCGGCACGTCCGTCCTGCGTCTGATGGGATTGGTGCAGCTCATCGACGC
>CBDURX010000006.1:0-14659 GCA_965369485.1 uncultured bacterium
TCGACATACTGCTGAGCGATCTGCAGCCAATCGTAGCGATCCTTGATAAGGGTCTGGGCGCTTTGCCCCCGGCGTTTTCTCTCAGGTGCGTCAGTGAGTGCCTGGTGAATGGTCCGGGCCAGAGAATCGGCATCGTCGACCTCGCAGAACCAGCCGTTGGCCTCGGGACCGGTGTCCACCACGAAGTTGAGCGGTCCGCCGCTGCGGGTGGCGATGACGGGCACCCGCGTCGCCATGGCCTCGAGGAAGACCTGGCCGAACGGCTCGTAGTGGGAGGGGGCCACGAAGAGGTCGGCCAGGTTGAAGCCATTCGAGAGCACGTCGTGGGGCAGCCAGCCGCTGAAGAAGACATTGGGCAGGCCGAGTTCCCTGGCAACGGTGCAGGGGTGTTCACCCTCCCATTCGCCGGGCATGCCGCCCCAGACCAGCAGGTTGAAAGGCGGCCAGTCGTCGTTCCTCGCGCACATCCGGTTCACCTCGTGCACGGCGCGCACGAGCAGCGGAACGCGCTTGAAGTCGAGGAAGCGGCCGACGTACATCAGCAACGGTTTCAAGCGGCCCTGGCGGTCGGTGAACTTCTGCAGGTCGGCCTCGGTGTAGGTGACACTACCGGGGACGCCGGACGTGTCCCACCCTTGCGGCTCCTCCACCAGGATCTGGCGCAGGAAGGTCAGCTTCCGCGCGGCGGTCCAGTCCTGCGGCCGGAAGAGGGATACGTCCACGCCGTTGAAGATGGTCGTGACCGCTCGGTCGTCGATGGCCAGCTGCGCCAGCGCTTTTTGCCGGACGTCGCTGCTGATGGCGAAGAAGTGATCCATGTGGTGGGCGGAACGGATCAGGACATCGCGCCAGAAACCACGCAGATTGAGTTGTTCGGGCTGCTCAGGCCACTCAGGCTGCTCGGGTCCCGCAGGCTGTTCATCGCTTTTGTCCGCCGCCATGTCCATGTTCTCCAGCATCTTCAATTCCGTGCCGTGAAGCTGGGTCGCATGGGTCGCGGCGGGGAAGGCGTGACCGGCGGCAATGTGCATGTGGTTGAGGTGGTGCAGGTGCAGGACGTCTGGCCGGAAGCGTTGGCCTACGGTCCGGAATACCTCTTCCCAGCTACCGACGAGCGCGGCGTAACCGTTGCGGTCGACCCTGGTGAAGATCCGGTCCGGTACATGTGGTTTGTCCTCGTAGCTCGGATGCAAGGGGACGGCCCAGTCGCCGGAGATGGGGTCCAGGCCGTGATCGTACCCCTGCCAGGCTTCCGTGTAGTCGACGGTGGTGAGGGGCAGATCACCGTAGAAAACGTGGGCATCGTGTTGCGGGTTCTCTTCACGCAAGGAGCCCGTCACCAGATGCACCCGATGGCCCAGCTCGATGAGCGAGCGTGACAGATAGCGCACGACCTGAGCGCTTCCCCCGCGCGGGAAGAAGATGAGGCCCATCAAGATGTTCAGGGGATCAACCACGACTGAACTGGTTGGTTGCCTCGCCCTCTTGACGTGCCGGCTCCCGAACCCGTCGATCCAGAGACGCCGAGAGATGGAGGTTGATCGCACTCAATTGGACACTCCCAGGAGTTGGAGAAACATTCCGGGATTAACCAGCAAGGGCGGCCGGCGAAGTCGGTTGGCGCGTTCCAAGCGATCGGCCAGCTTGTCCTTCTCGCCTTCCATATCATATCGGTTCCGAAAGCACTCAACAGTGTTATAACCGGGAGCGTTTGTGAGCGGCGCGAATACAGTAGCGGGCGATGAGGACCGCAGCGACGAGCAATACTGCCGGAACCACATGGGCAGGCTCGGTGAGATAGTGCAGGAGGCCGTTACCGCCGCCATCACTGCCGTGACCGGGGTGGGCCAATGCCGCTGAGGGAAGCGTGAGGCTGAAGAGCGTGATGGAGTTGAACCAGATTCTTTTCATGAGCTTGACTCCCCTTGGAACTCGTGTGAGTGGCCAGCCGTGGTTCCCACCACGAGAAAGCCTACAGCATATTCCAGCTGCTGTAAAAGGCTAACCCGCATTATTCATCCACCATCATTCATCGTCCCGCTTGCCACTGAATAGCCCCTTGCCTCGGTTGGCAAGAGCCATCCCGAAGAGGACCGCTCCGACAGCCCACACCACGATGTGACGGGCGAAAATACCAGCGCCCATGAAGGCCAATCCTACCACGAGCAGCAGTAAGTAGACAAGTTTTGGCCTGGATCCAGACATCTGTCCCGTCCTTCGCCCGTATGGTCAGTACGGCAACACGTTCGTCAGACTGTCTTCCGGTGCCTGCTGCAAGCGGAACTGATCCGGCCGCAGCTGCAGGACGGTTCCGCGCCAGGCCTCCGAGTAACCCACCTCCTGGGCGTGTCCTTCCTCGTCGCGCACGTAACCGTCGTTGTACTTGGTGAAGAGGTGGAAAGCCAACTCGCGCCAGCGTCGGGTCACCTTCTCCCCGGCGCCCACCGAGTAAGAGGTCAGATACTGTCGCGCCAGGTCCGGATCCTGCTCATACAGCTCGAGAGCCGCTTTCTCCACGGCGGGCTGCAGGGAGAGGAACTCCTCCTCCAGTTCCGCCTGGACGGCCTGGATGTCCTGGATCATGTAGCCGTACTTCAGGCAAGCGTAGTTGGCCACGATGTTGAACACCCACCAGGCCGAGTCCCAGGAGAACTCACCCAGGCGACCAGTGGCGTAGGACTCGGGCATGGCGTCGGCGCAGCAGTAGAGAGGGAACCAGCAGGTGGTGTAGGTGTCGTCCACTCCGTACCAGAGGACACCCCCGAGCGGATCTGGTAGCTGCGCCCGGCACTGGGCGATCATGGAGAACCCCGTCTGCTGGGTGGAGATGGGGCGCTCCCAGGTGTATTCCGCGCCGTCTTGTTTCCAGGCCATGGGGCGCCAGCGATTGGGGTTGCCGAAGGGGCCGGCGTCCACCCCCTGGGTCATGTCGAAGTCGGTTCCCTCGTAGTGGTCGCGCATCAGGTTCATGATGTCGTGGAGGGAAAGTTTCCGGTCGGGCTCGATCCAGAGGGGGTAGTCGGGGAGGCCGGGCTCACCACGGTGGAAGTCGGGGGAGAACTGCTGCGAGGGTGCCACCCTGCGGAACAGGCTCCAGACCCGGGTGGCGGTGTAGCGCTTCTTCTGAACGGTGGCCGGGTCGAAGGCATCGCGGAAATTGAAGGGTTGTCCTGCAGTGGGATCGTAGTAACCACGCTCCGTGGCCAGCTCGATCAGGTTCGTGGCATAGAGACAGTTTTCCGGGTCGTCCAGAGGAAACTCGCCGATGCGGGCCATGTTGGCGTGAGCGCTGATGGTGCCGTCGGGCAGGCGACGGGCCACCCACAAGGCTCCCATCGTATCGGCTCCACAACCGATCATCTCCAGGATCCAGCACTCCTCGGTATCGGCCAGGGAGAACGATTCCCCCGTGCTGCGATAGCCGTGCGTCTCGGCCAGGGAGGTCATCACGGCGATGGCCTCGCGGGCCGTGCGGGCCCGTTGCAAGGCCAGCTGCATCAGGTCCCAGTAGTGCAGCACGGCCTTGTTGTTCTGCAGCTCCAGGCGGCCGTCGAAGGTGGTCTCGGCGATGGCCAGCTGGTGCTCGTTCATCAGCCGATTGATGGCGTATGTGTGCGGCGCCTGAGGGATCTGACCGTAGAGTTCGCCGTCCCAGTGCCGGATGTCCAGCATCTCGTCGGGGTTGTGATCGGCGGCCGGCCGATGGCGCAGGTTGGGGTGGAAGACCCCGTCGCAAGTGTAGGTGATCATGGCCGCGCCGTCCGCGGCGGCCCCCGGGGTCACCAGGAGGTTGGTACAGGCCGCAGAGGCTGCCGGGAAGAGTGCCAGGAAGAGCGCCGGGAGAAGGACGGCGGCGAGTACCGGGCTCAGGGCAAGAACGAACAAGCGAGTCGATTGGGTGCTCATGATCACTACCCCTGATCGTGGTTTACGGTCGGAATTTACAACTTCTCCGCCACCGCCTCGGCCATCTCCATGGTGGTGTCGCTGCCGCCCATGTCATAGGTACGGGTCTTGCCGTCGGCGATCACCTCGGCTATGGCCTTCTCCAGGGCTTCCGACATGTCGGTCTCGCCCAGGAAGTCGAACATCATCTTGGTCGAGAGCAGCATGGCTGTGGGGTTGACCTTGTTCTGGCCTTCGTACTTGGGCGCCGAGCCGTGGGTTGGCTCGAAGACGGCCAGCTCGTCACCGATGTTGCCGCTGCAGGCGAAGCCCAGACCGCCCACGAGCTGGGCGCAGAGGTCGCTGACGATATCGCCGAACATGTTGGTAGACACCAGCACGCCGTAGTCCTGGGGGTTCTTCACCAGCCACATGCACATGGCGTCGATATTGGTCTCCCATAGATCGATGCCGGGGTACTCCGCGGCGATCTTGCGCGCCTCGCGCACCATCAGGCCGCTGGTCTCGCGGATGACGTTGGGTTTCTCCACCACGGTCACCGTCTTGTAGCCGTGCTGCTTGGCATGCGCGAAGGCGTCGCGGGCGATGTCCTGGCAGCCCTTGCGAGTAAAGATGCGGCAACTGATGGCCAAGTCCTCGTTGTCCGTGTCCTGGAAGCGGGCCATCTTGACCGTGTGGGAGCTTTCCAGGGCGTCACGCACTTCCTGGGGCAGCGGATGGTACTCCACGCCGGCGTACAACCCCTCGGTGTTCTGCCGGAACACCACCAGGTCGATGTCGTCCTTGTAGTTCAGGGGATTGCCGGGGTAGGCCTTGCATGGCCGCAGGTTGGTACGCAGGTTGAATTTCTGCCTGAGGCCGACGATGGGGCTGCTGTACACCAGGTCCTTGCCCTGCAACTCGGGGATCAGCTCCTTCTCGGCCTCTTGCTTGGGCTTGCTGGTGATGGCGCCGAACAGGGCAGCGTCCACACGCGCTAACATCTCCAGCGTGCGGTCAGGCAACGGATTGGCCTCACTGCACCAGTACTTCCAGCCGATGTCGCCATGGATGTACTCAGCGTCGAAATTCATCTTGTCCAGTACGAGGCGTGCGGCCTCCATCACGTCCACGCCCACGCCGTCGCCGGGTAGCCAGCCGATCTTGTACTTGGCCATCTCAGTCATCCTCCTGGTAATCTGTCATATCGCGGTGTTGAACCGGCCCGGCACGTGTGTCAGACCTGCTCGGGTTGTCGATTTGGCACAGATTCACGTTTCAGAATTACGTTTCAGAATTACCAAGATAAGCTGCGCAACCTGCCGGGCAAAGGTCATTTCGACGTATCAGTGTCGGTTCAGAGATGGTATGTGACGAATGATGAGATCTTTGTTGGACCTTCGGAGATGTGGCATTCAGATTGGGCTAGCATACTGAAATGCTCTTTAATTACATTGACCTGAGGGTGAGACACTATGCCGGTAACCTATCAAATCGATGGCCGCCTGGTGCGTCTGATATGTGTGGGTTCGTATGCGCCCAGGGATATAAGGCAAACCTTCCTCACTGCTCTGGCCGACCCCGAATTCCCTCAGGACGCCTCCTTCGTGCTGGACGTTACCCAATCGGAATCCTTGCAGCAGCGAACCACCGACGAAATCCGTGCCATCGCTTATTTCTTGGAACCTCACGTTGACAAGATTGGCGGGCGGTGTGCCATTGTCGCGACCAGTGATGTGCACTACGGTCTGAGTCGCATGGGCGCCGTGTTCAGCGAGGAAATCGGTGTCGAGGTGCAGGTGTTTCGCAGTCTCGACGAGGCATACGCCTGGATCGGGGTGGGCAATGAATGACACACGAGCAGCTGCATGATGCGAGCAGGCCTATACCTGGCCCTCCGCCTCCAGCACCTTCCGCGTGTAGGGCAGCAGACCGCCCGCCTCGAAGATGCCGATCACGGCCTCAGGTAACGGTGGGAAGTCGAACGTTCCCTGGGGCGTCGTCACCTTCCCGGCGGTAACATCCACGGTCACCTCGTCGCCCTTCTCTAGAGCGTCGACGGCGGCGTCCGATTGCACTAACGGCAGGCCGGCGTTGATGGCGTTGCGGTAGAACAGGCGCGAGAAGGAACGAGCGACCACCGCCCCCACACCGGCGAAGACCAGGCAGGTAGCGCCCTGCTCGCGGCTGGAGCCACAGCCGAAGTTCCTGCCGGCCACGATCACGTCGTTCTTCTGCACGCTCGCCGCGAATTCGGGATCGAGATCTTCCAGCGCGTGGGACGCCATCTCGGCCGGGTCGGTGACCGTGTAGGTGTACTTGCCGGGGAAGATGACGTCGGTGTTGATGTCGTCGCCGTACTTGAAGACCTTGCCGGTGATCGGTTTCATCTCACTCCTCCTCCGCCAGGGCCGGCTGGTCCATGTCGTCGCCCATCACCTCGCGCACTTCGCAGATACTGCCGGTCACGGCCGCCGCGGCGCAGCTCAGTGGGGACCCCAGGTAGATCGCGGCGTCCTTGCACCCCATGCGGCCGCGGAAGTTGCGGTTGGCCGAGGAGAGGGCGACCTCGCCCGGCGCCAGGGCTCCCTCGTGGTTGCCCATGCACGGCCCGCAGTTGGGGTTCAGCACTACCGCCCCGGCATCCAGCAAGATCATCAGGGTGCCGTCGGCAGTGGCCGCGCGCAGCACCTCGCGGGAAGCCGGCAGCACCAGCAGCCGTGTTCCGTTGGCCACCTTGTGGCCCCTCAGCAGCTGGGCCGCCGCGCGCAGGTCTTCTAGCCGCCCGTTGGTGCAGCTGCCGAGGACGACCTGATGCACCTTGATGCCGGCCACTTCCGATATCGGTACGACGTTGTCCACACTGTGCGGGCAGGCGATCTGGGGCTCGAGTTCAGTGAGATCGTAGGACAACGCCTCCACGAACGTGGCGTCCCGGTCGCTCTTGACGATCTCGAAGTTATCGCGTGCCCGGCCGTTCAGGTACGCCAGTGTCTGCTGATCCGGTTCGACGTAACCATTCTTGGCACCCATCTCCACGGTCATGTTGCACATGGTCAGGCGGCCCGAGATGGACATCTCTCGCACGGCCTCTCCGCAGAACTCCACGGCGCGATACAAGGCGCCGTCGGCGCCCAGGTCGCCGATGATCTTCAAGATCAGGTCCTTGGGGGTGACCCAGGGTGCGAACCGGCCGGTGACCTCGATCTTCATGGTCTCCGGCACCCGCAGCCAGATTTTACCCGTGGCCATGATCACGGCCATCTCCGTGCGCCCGATGCCGGTGGCGAAGGCACCCAAGGCTCCGTGGGTGGTGGTATGGGAGTCGCTGCCCACGATCAGCTTGCCCGGCAGGATAAATCCCTGTTCCGGCAGAAGCTGGTGGCAGATCCCGGCATGTATGTCGAAGAAGTTCTCGATGCCCTGATTCTCGACGAACTCCCTGATCTCTTGGTGGTTGGTGGCGAATTTCTCGTTTGCTGCCGGGGCGCAGTGGTCCAGGACGACCACATGCATGTCCGGATCGAATACGCGGTCGACTCCGAGAGTCGCGAATTTCTGGCTGATGGCGGCGGTGTTGTCGTGGGACATGGCCACGTCGGGTGTGACGTCCACGATCTCGCCGGGCACCACGGGTTTGCCCGCCTTGGCGCCGAGGATTTTCTGAGAAAATGTCTGCGGTGTCTGCTCCGTCATGGCTCGATCCTCTTCATAAGTCATCTGCGGGAAACGGACTGTCGCGGAAACGCCGCTGGGCCCGGTGGGGGACGATGCCGGCGACGCCGGTCCCGGGGCATAGCTACAGCGGGCTCAAAGATAGTGTCCGGGTCGGGGAAGGCCAGAAATAAGGGGAATTGCGATGATCAAGATCCGGCCTGGATGGCACACGGGAGAGGTCAGAAAATCGTCCGCGAAAATTCGGTAGGCTCCGCCGAACTATCAGGGTGAAGCATCATCGATACACAAATCCTCCACCTGTTCCCGCATCTCCATTATGCGGGGCAGCCGGCCTTTCAGGTGGTTCTGCTCGTCCAGCTCGTAGGTGATCCACAAGGCCAGCACCATGTACGCCAGCGGGATCAGGTAGGGCAGGAGCCGGCGCCAGCGACGGACCTCCAGCAGATTCGAGGTGCCCGTGGTTCCGGCGGCCAGGATCACGCAGAAGCCCAGCGATGTCAGGTAGAGGTGCTGCAGGTTGAGCCACTCGCCGCCGGGGGTGTGGCCGGTGAACGGCAGTACGCTGATATAGGTCCAGGCGATGAAGAACCGGATGGCGCGGCCGCCGAAGACGATGCCGAAGAAGCTGTAGGAAATGATGGCAATGGTCAGGAAGATCCGGATGGGTGTGCGAATGTCGAACACCAGCTGCACGATGGGATTGGCCCGCTCGACCAGGCTACTGGGTTGCAACGGGAAGATCATCAGGTTCAGGTAGCGGAAGAGGTTCTTCAACGAGATCCAGGTGAACTGCAAAGGAGAACCCGATTCCCCGAACAGGGTGGGACGGTTGTAGCCCCACATGCTCTGAGCCACGTAGAATGCGATGCCCACCCCGATGAGGATCATCAGGTTCAGTGAGAAGACGCCTCTGCCGCCACGTTCCCTGTAGAAGAAGAACTTGTAGGCCAGCAGACATCCCAGCAGGGAAAAGGTGGAGGCCTTGGTCAAGCCGGACAGCAGGAAGATGCCCAGCCCGACCAGAAAGTAGAACGAAGAGAGCCTCCCCTCGTGGCGGAAATCGTTGCGGATCAGGAAGTAGAGGACCAACAGGTGCAGGTGGGCCAGCAGCAGCGCCTCCTGCTGGGAGGCCGTCATGAGGATCTTGCCGTAGCTACCCACGGTGAAGGCGAACAGCAAGGCGGCCAGCACCGCCATGGGTTTGCGGGCAAACAACATGTTCACCAGCATGTAGAGCACGAAGGAGTTCATGATGTGCAACACCAGGTTCACCGCGATGTAACCGTGGTGATCAGCGCAGAAGAGAGAGTACTCCAGCAGGAAAAACAGCTGCAGGATGGGCTGGCTGAAGTAGGTTCCGAGGTACCGGAACATGTCCATGGTGTTCAGGGACAGGATGTGGGCATCCATGATGATGGCGAAGTCGAGAGGATTGAAGAGGGGGGTCGCCATCAGACGGCCGAAGGTGGCGAACACCACGGCTGTCAGGGAAAAGATGATGAGTCCATGTGCTCTAATGAGTCTCATGCAGCCTCTGCAAATTGTGTTTGAATAGGGCCCACTAAATTTCTCCCAAACGGGCCGATTCGCCAACAGGATCTTTCTCTCGTGAGCCGAATCATCCGAGAGAAATGGATTTTTCCGGACCCTGAGGTTAGAATCGGCACCTTACGTTCCCCATTGACTCGTGTTTGACCGGCTTACCGGGTAGCGTCCGGCCCCAAGGGAGGGTCATGGCTGACAGCGGTTTCACCATAACAGGCTGGCGCGGGCTTTGGGTTCTGGCGCTCCTTCTCCTCGGCCTCCAGGTTCTGACCATCTCCGGGGTCGGGTCGGTGGACGCTTATTATTACTTCAACGATCTCGAGACGGGCGACCTGTTCATGCTCTGCCACCCGCATCACCTGGCCTACGAGCTGGTGGGCAAGGTCTGGTTCGAGGGTTGGCGGTTGCTAGGTTACGGGGGCAGGTCGGCCTTGCCGCTGAAGTTGATGAGCCTCTTCGCCGCGGCGGGTGCCCTCCTCGTCTTCGGCAAGACCTTGCAGTTGCTGTTCCCGCGCGGTGCCCTTCCCTACCTGCTGATATTGTTGCTGGGCATGAGCTACCTCCCCTGGCACTACGCCACCGAGGGCGAACCGGTGGAGTTCTTCCTCTTCTTCTCGTGCTGGATCATCTACCTGCTGGTGCGGTTGTACGAGCAGGATGAGGTCCGGACCCGGGACGCCTGGTTACTCGGCCTGGCCACCAGCCTGGGGGTCCTGTTCCACCAGGCGCTCGTGTTCGCCGTGGCCATCGTCCTGGTGGTGCTGTGGCGCCGCGCCGGCCCGGTCAGTCGCACCCGGTTGTCGCTGATCTACCTAGCGGTGACCGGTATGCTGGTAGCGATCCCCTACTTCGTGGCAGGGCTGTTGATTCTCGAGGAATTCACCCCCGGCAAGCTTCTGCTGTGGTCCTCGGGTTACCTGGATGAGTTCGCGGGCAGCTATGGAGGCGGCCACAATTTCCAGCCCGGTGTGATCCTGCGGGGCGTGGCCGGGGCCTTCCTGGGGGGCTCCGCCCTGAAGCCCTACCTGTACGGCCAGTTGCCCCGGGACAGCGGTTTCCTGCGGGCGCTCCTGCCCTTTGCCGTTCTGTTCACCGTGCTGGGCGCGGGACTGTTGGCGCTGGCGCTGCGGTGGCGCCGGCTGGAGAGTAGCCGGCGGGAACCGCTCCTGGTGGTGCTGCTGTTCACGGCCGTCTTCACGGCGGCCGCCATCTACTGGGAACCGGTCAGCCGCAAGTTCTGGGCGCCCATGGTGCCCGGGCTTCTTCTCCTGGTGGGGGCCGGGTGGCAGGCTCTGGGGTCGGGGCGCGTGCGGAATGCGGCCCTGGCTACTCTGGCCCTGGCACTCCTGCTGGGCAACCTTTACGGCGGCATCCTCCACAAGCATGGGATGCGGGACACACGGCAGGAGCTGAGCCTCAGGCTGCAGGAGATATACCGGCCGGGCGATCTGGTGGTCCTAAAGGGCAATCGCCTCTGGCAGAGCCTCGATTACCTTTTCCGGGACATTCGGAGCCTCGGGGTCATGATCTACGCCAACCCTGCCTGGGCCGTCGCCGACACCACCCTCTCCCACGCCGCGCGCGCCCTGCGAGAAACCCTGTGGCGGGGAAACACCGGGTATGTCTCGTCAGAGGTGCGGGACGATTTGCTGGCAGCCTTGCCGGAGATGATGCCGGAGGTAATGCCGGAGATGGGGACAGAGAGCGGGATGGAGATCGAGACGGCGAACCCACAGCAGAGCGGGCCGGCGCACCTCGTACAGACGCGCCTGTTTTCGTTTGCGGATTCCGAGCAAATGGAATTGGTATATGACCTGTACAGGTTGAAGTTGGTCCCTACCGAATGACCGGCAGAAGCGAGTGATGGGGAGGAGAGCCACCATGTGGCGGAGAGTATTACAGGGAATTCTCTTTCTTGCCGGCCTCGTCGCCTGCGCGGGTGTCGCCACCACCCCGGCCCTGGCGTCGGACGACTGGAACCTGACCATCTTCCACACCAACGACATGCACGGTGCGTTCCTGCCCCAACCGGCCACCTGGCGTGATGACGAGGCAGAGGTGGGCGGCATGGTGGCTCTGGCCTGGCACCTGGCCGAGCAGCGCCAGACGGCGCCGGCCGACCTGCTGCTGGACGCCGGTGACTTCATGACCGGCAACCCCATCTGCGACATCGCGGATGATGGGGTTCAGGGCGCCGGCTTCGTGGCGATGATGAACGCCCTGGGCTATGACGCGGGCGTGATCGGCAACCACGAGTTCGACCTGGGCCGCGCGAACGCCCGCGCCCTGGCAGCCCGCGCGACCTTCCCCCTGCTCGCCGCCGACATCCTGAACGAGCAGGGCGAGTACGAGTTTCCCCACGAGCCGCTCATCCTCGTGCGGGATGGGCTGAAAATCGGTGTCATGGGTATCTCCTGCACCGGGCTGTTCCAGGTCACCAGCGCCAGCCGCACCGGGGGCTTGAGTCTGCGCAAGCAGGAAACGGTCGTGCGGGAGATGATCCAGGAACTCGACCCGCAGACCGATCTGCTCGTGCTGATCACCCACAACGGCATCACGGGGGACAAGGCGCTGGCGCGCCAGCTGGCCGGCTCCGGCCTGGACGTCATCGTGGGGGGGCACAGTCACACGCGTCTGAAGCAACCGCTGGAGGTGGAGGGCATCATCATCGTGCAGGCCGGGTCGAAGATAAAGAACCTGGGCCGCCTCGACCTGCTTGTCCAGGACGACCGGGTGGTGGCCTACGATGGACGTCTGATCGCGTTGACTGTGGCCGGTGCCACAGCACCTTCGGAGCTGGCCACTCTGGTCGCGGAGTACGAGCGCCGTGTTCTAGACGAGTTCGGCGAGGTCATCGGCAAGCTGGAAGGTGACTGGCGCCGGGATGGCCGCAAGGAGAGCAACATCGGCAACTACATTTGCGACCGGCTGCGCGAGCGGGCTGACGCGGACGTGGCTTTTCTGAACTCGGGCGGCATTCGCAAGAATCTGCCCGCCGGACCCATCACCATACTGGACGTCAAGGAGATCCTACCGTTCGCCAACAACCTGGTCACCTTCGACGTGACGGGGGCGGAACTTCTGACCCTCCTGCAGGAGAACGCCCGCGCTGCGTTGAGAGGCAGTCACGGGATCCTGCAGGTGTCCGGCCTGCGCTATGCTTACCGCCAAGTGGGTGACCACGTCGAAGTGACCGAGGTCGGCGTGGGCGGCAAGCCGCTACGCAAGGAGAAGGTCTACAAGGTGGCCGCACCGGACTACGTGGTGAGCAAGGCAGACGTCTACTTCGGCTGGCAGCCGCCGCCGGAGGTGAACGACCTGGGGGTCTCCCTGGCCGACGTCATCATCGCGGCTATCGTGGTGGATGTGAACATCAGTGCCGCAGTGGATGGCCGTATCGGCGCACTCGGCGACAGGAGAACCGCGGAAGAAAGGTAGCAGGCATGTCCGACTACGACCTGAAGTACAACCAGGACCCGGCGTATTTCGGCACGGAATCTTCTCCCCTGCTGGAACGTTTCGCCGACCGCCTCTGCACCGGCTGCAAAATTCTGGACATCGGTGTCGGCCAGGGACGCAACGCCCTGCCCTTTGCCCGTCTGGGTCACCCGGTCACAGGGATCGACACCTCCGGTTTTGCCATCGAATCCATGCGCGAGGTCGTCCAGCAGGAAGAGCTACCGGTGGAGTTGTGGCACGGCAGTTTCCTGGATTACCAGCCCGAGGAACCGCTCGGGGCCGTGCTATGCTTTGGTCTCCTTCAGACGCTACCCCGCACCCTGGGGGCCAGTCTCCTGCACCGGTTGCGTGGGTGGACCCAGCCCGGCGGCCTGATTTTCCTGACTACCTGGCACGTGGACGACCCTTCCTTCAACAGGATAAGCGAGACCTGGGACAAGGTCAGCCGGCACAGTTTCCGCTCCAAGGACGGCGACTACAGGACCTTCCTGGCCCGGGGGGAGATCCTGGATTTGATGCTCGGCTGGCAACTGATTCACCACTGGGAAGGGCTCGGCCCCGAGCATATGCACGGTGACGGCTCTACCGAGCGCCATGGCACGGTGGAGGTGGTGGCGATCAAACCGCTGTAGTGAATGACCCGGATCTAGGAGGAGGTTTGACGGCGGCACAAGATATCAGTAACCATATACGTAGGGGATTCGTATATCTCACATCCCTTCGCCTGACCTCATCATCACGGCAGGGGGTACCATGTCCGGTCTTCACCCGAGGCGACTGGTCCCCGTCCTGTTGGCCGCATGCGTGCTGTGGGCCGGCGGGGCGAACGGCGCCACCGATCTGGATGACCATCCCTACGTGCCGAGCGAGGTGATCCTCAAGTTCAAGAGCGAGGCGGCCAAGAGCCAGAAGGCCGCCCTTCTTACCGAGCTGGAGGCAACGACACTCCGTAACTTCCACCACCATGGCCTGACCCAGCTACACCTTGCCACCCTGAGTGTGGCTGAGGCGATCCACCGCTACAGCGGCCATCCCCTGGTCGAGTACATCGAGCCGAACTACATCGTCACCCTCGACCTCTTTCCCGACGATCCAGATTTTTCACTGCAGTGGGGACTGTACAACACGGGACAGACAGGTGGAGCTGCTGGTTCGGACATCGACGCGCTGGAAGCGTGGGACCTGACCACCGACGCCGAGGAAGTGGTTGTTGCCATCGTCGACAGCGGTGTCGACTACAACCACGAAGATCTGGCGGACAACATCTACATCAATCCCGGCGAGATACCCGGTAACAGTAATGACGACGACGGCAACGGCTTCATCGACGATGTCAACGGATGGAATTTCTTCATAGACAACAACAACCCCCGCGACGTCTTCGGCCACGGCACATCCATCGCGGGCATCATCGGCGCCGTGGGCAACAACACGCTCGGTGTGACCGGTATCGCCTGGAACGTCAAGATACTGCCGGTGAAATGGACGAGCGGCGCGAGTGGCAGCCTCAGCGATGCCCTCGCGGCCACCGAGTACGCGACCATGATGGGCGTCGACATCATGAACCACAGCTGGGGAGACCACTTCGTCTTCCTCCCCGAAGCGATGCTGGACGTCTTCACCGACGCCAACGACGCCGGCATTCTGCTCGTGTGCGCCGCCGGCAACGACGCCAGCAACATCGACCGCGATCCCCACTACCCGGCAGGATTCGATCTGCCGAACATCGTTTCCGTGGCCGCGAGCAAAGCCAACGACAGCCGAGCGGGTTTTTCCAACTACGGCCCGCTGAGTGTAGACCTGGCTGCGCCAGGCGAGGACATTCACAGCACCCTGCTGGACGATCTCTACGGTCTGTTCGGCGTGGGAGGCCCCTACATTCCGGGGACGGGGACGTCGTTTGCCGCGCCCTTCGCCGCCGGCGCCCTCGCACTCATGTAATCTTTTCTACCGGGGCTGACGGCGCAGGAGGCCAAGGCTCGCCTGCTCGAGACCGTGGATCCGGTGCAAGCCCTGGAGGGAGTGGGTTTGACGGGTGGGCGTCTGAATGTCTACCAGGCCCTGCTCGGTCCTGACATCATCCCGCCTGCAC
>CBDURX010000007.1:0-14617 GCA_965369485.1 uncultured bacterium
AACAACCCGGTCAAATCGGTCTCGCGCTGGGAGATGCGGCTCTGACCGCCCTCCATCCGGGAGAGATCCAGCAGATCGTCGATGATCGTGGTCAGCTTACCGCTCTCCTTGGTGATCACCTTGAGGAACTCGTTGCGGACATCCTCCGGCATGCTGCCACTGCCCTCGTTCAAGATCTCGGTGTAGGCCATGATCGAGGTGAGGGGCGTGCGGAGTTCGTGGCTGACGTTGGCCACGAAGTTGCTCTTCATCTCGCCCAGGTTCTTGAGCATCTCCGAAGCCTGGGCCAACTCGCTGTTCTTCTTGGCCAACCGATCGTACACTTCCGCCGACTCGATGGCGGTGGTGGCCTGGCTGGCGAGGAACTCGAGTTGCCGGATCACCGCCGCCGATGGTACCTTGCGATCCACCGGGTCGTCCACGCTCAGATAGCCCAAGGTCCCGCCGGAATTGGAGATCAGAGGCACGATGAGCGCATCGTCCTCGTGCCACTCCCCCTCGTCACGCTGGCCGAGATCGGGGACGTAACCACCCGCCATCGCATCGGCTGCACCCTCGTCCTCGTGCCCGATGAAGTAGCTGGTCGAGATCCGGAAACGTGACTGAGTCATCATCCGGTACTCTTCCATGCTGACCTGGATACCCGACAGGTACGCCTTGCCCTCCTCCGGTACCCCGGCGAAGGCGCGTGCCTCGAAGGCCTGCGTGGAATCGGAGTAGAGACGCAAGAGCACCATGTTGAAGCCCAGGTTGTCCCTGACCGCTCCAGCGACCTGGTCCAGTAGATCGTACATGTTGCGTGTGGCGTTGATGCGAGCCGAGACCTCAAGGATCTGCTCCAGCGTCCGGGAGCGCTGGCGCAGTTGTCTCGTTTCGATCTTCAGCTCGGTGTGGTGCTTCACCTGGTCCGCGGCGTCGGCCAGCGCCTCGTCCGTTTCCTTTTGCAGGCGGCTGTTAGCCTCCTCCATCTGCTCCGTGTGGATGCGCAGTTGGTATTGCTCGGTTCGCATCTCGTTCAGCAACAGCTTGAACAACTTGGCCGTGGCGAGCATGTAGAAACCGAGGTGGAAGGAGGCCGCTACCAGGTTACTGTCGAGCAGCGGCTGAGCGGATGCGCCGCCCATAAGCCCCCAGAACAGACCGCCCATGGCTGCCCCGACCAGCAGCACCAGACTGTTACCGGATGTGTCGTGAGCCTGGGTGAGACGGCGCAGGCCATAGAGGATCATCCCTATCACAGCCATGTCGAGAACCGCGTGCAGAGCCACCAGCGGCGGCCAGGTCGAGAAGCCCAGCGCCAACTCCAGCAACCGCGCCACAGACAAGCCCGCCTGGCAGAGGGCCAGCAGCTGGAACTTCCGGCATACCGGCACGCTCAGCTGGCGCTGGGCCTGGTAGGCCATCAGGCCGAACCAGGTAACCAGGGCAAGCAGTGCCAAACGGACCACGGGTAGCATGCTCGGTGGTGTGGCCGGCACTTCCGTCAAGAATATCAGGTTTGCCAGTTGCACTTCCATACCCACGCCGCGCGGTGCGCGACCTCCCTTTAGCCTGGGCTAGATCTGGGTCGTGATACCCAGCAACCTCTTGACCTTCCCCACGAGCTTGGCGATGGCGAACGGTTTGCGCACGAAAAGATCGGCACCCGCGTCTCGCATCTGCTGCCGTGTGTCCGGATCCGATTTGGCCGACAAGGCTATGATGACCGTGTCCGAGTAGCTCCGGTTACGGCGGATCAACCGCGTGGTATCCACGCCGTCCAGCTTGGGCATCATGATGTCCATGAGGATGGCGTCGGGACGGAAGCTGGATACCTTGTTCATGCAATCAATGCCGTCGCGAGCCATCGCAACCTCGAATCCCTCGTTCTCGAAGGTCTGACAGAGCAAGTTGGTCAGGGGGACCTCGTCGTCGACGATCAGGATCCGAGCGGTTGCCATGTTTGCTCCTCTTCATCCGGTGTGGTCGGTGTTAAACCCATGAAATTAGCGCTGTTTTCCGTGTCGGCGGTGACGATGCCCTCCTCGCACAGGACCTGCAGAAATCCATCCACCACGGCGGGGTCGAACTGAGTTCCGGCGTGAGTGCGAATCTCCTTCACCACCTCCGCCGCCGGCAGCTTTTTGCGGTATGGGCGACTCTGGATCATGGCGAAAAAGGCATCGAGAACGGCCAGAATCCGCGAGCCCAGCGGGATCTCACCCCCTTGGCGCCCGGCGGGGTAGCCGGTGCCGTCCACCCGTTCGTGGTGGGAGAGAATGATCTCCTCCATCTCCGGTCTCAGAAGCAGGGGCGCCATCAGATGAGCCCCCTTCTCCACGTGGCTGTCCACTTCATCCCGCTCGTCCTCTGTCAGTTCGCCTCTCTTGTGAATGATTTCCTCGTCCACTCTCACCATGCCGGCGTCGTGCAGGGCGACGAGGTACTGTAACCGCTTGACCTCGGACGGCGAGAGCCCCAGCAAGCCGGCGGTCCGGCCCAGCAAACGCAACGCCAGGGGATTCACGGTGGGAATAGAGCTGTGCTTCATCTTCACCAGTGCTTCCAAAGCCTCGACGATCTTTGCCAGGCGGTTGGCGTCGCCACTGTACTTCAGGGCTCCAGTCAGAGCGGCGGAGACACGCTCGCAAAGGGTGACCAGCAGGTTCAGGTCGTCTGCGTCATAGGGTGTGAGATCCACCTTGTTCGCCACCGCGACGACCCCGACGACCCTCCTGCCGATGACCAGGGGCGCAGAGGCCTGGGTCGGACCAGTGACCGCCGGCGTGACTACGACGGCCAGCGGCCCGTCATCTTCCTCGGCGCACCCCAGCTTCGGCTCGCCGGTCAGGATAACCTCCCCCAGCAACCCCTGGCGCTTGGGCGCTCGGTACGACTCGGCGTGCGCTGGGGGTAACCCCAGTGCGGACTGGATGACCAGCTCCTTCTCTTCATCATCCAGGAGCATAAAGACCACCGCGCGCGATTCCATCAGTTCGGCGATCATCCGCACGCAGAGCCGCATAATCTCCTGGAAGTTTACCTGGGCCGGCAAGTCGCCCAGTACAACCACACGACTGCTCGAGAAGTAGTACTCCTTGGGGAGATGGAAGCTGAAGGTAGCCCCCTTGCCCTCGCGGCTCTTGACGTCGATGTGGCCGTTGTGCATGTCGATGATGTTCTTGACGATGGCCAGCCCGAGGCCCGCTCCCTCTTCCGTCGCCTCGGAGCCGCGCACCCGGTAGAACTGGCGAAAGATGCTCCGCAGCTCCTCGGCGGGAATACCGGGACCGGTGTCCTGCACATCCACTTTGACGGTAGCTGCATCCTCCTTGGCGCGGATCGTGATATTGCCGCCGCGAGGGGTGTACTTGACGGCGTTGCTGATCAGGTTGATAAGAACCTGGCGGATCAGGTCCGTGTCGACCTCCACCCGCGGCAGATCCGTGGGGCAGTCGACCACCAGACGCTGCTGTTTACGTTCTATGTGGGGTTCGAGGGTACGCAATGTATCCTCTACCAGCGGCGCCAGGACCACGAGCTCTTTCCCCAGCAGACGACGGCCGAATTCCAGGCGAGAGAAGTCGAGGATGCGGTTGACCATGCGCAGGAGTCGCTCCGCTTCCTCCTTGATGATGCCGAGGAACTCATCTCGGTGCGCAAAGTCGGGTTTTCCCGTGTTCTGCAAGAGGACCTCGGTGTAGGCCCCGATGGAGGTCAGGGGAGTCTTCAGCTCATGGCTGGCCACGGCCACGAAATCCCCCTGCAACTTGCTCAAGCGTTCGAGGGCCTCCTTCTCCGCCCCGACCGCTTCGAGCCGCCTGCGCGTCAGGACCAAATTGTGGTGGACGGCCAGCACGGGGGCGATCTGCGCTTTCACGCCCTCTATGACCTCTTGCAACAGGTCCGTACCGACCAGGCGCCGCCGTAAGCCCACCAGGATCAGCAGCGGCACCTGATCCGGCGTACCCGCCGGCGTCATTAGCCAGCTGTCGCAGCTGCCCAGCAGGTCGGCGCGCAGACCGGACTCGGCCAACACGTACCGCTCCCCTGCGTAGTAAGTCTGTTCCGGCTGCAGCTTCACCTGGTCGAAGAAGACATGGGACTCGCGGGGTAACTTCCGCCACTCCGGCAGTGACTCGCCACTCCGCCAGAACACGCTCTCCTCATCTTTCCCCAAGCCACTGGCGCCCCGGGACTCGTTCTGGAAGCCGGGTGCCGCCAGAAGTGCGGCGAAGGAGACTCCAGGCTGAGCCGCCAGGATGCGGGCAATCTCCTCACGTAGGTAGCGCAGGTCGCGGTCTTCGCTCAATGCAGCTCCGGCTCGGACCGTGGTGCTGCTATGCAGGTTCAGGATTGCGTCGGGCTCGCGACCCGGCCGGTTGCGCAGTTTACGGCCAGTGGCCCCGATCACGAAGGGGAGCGACAACAGCAAGGCACCGCCGAGGAACAGTCCGTGCCACAGCTGGAACCTTCCGGCGGCCACCATGACCGCAGCAACGCCCAGCCAGACCAACGTGGCCACGAGGGCGGACAACAAGCCCCCACCCGCGCCGGTCGAGTGTCCTGCCGAGGGGGAGGACGGCTGCAACCGGGTGTCGGCTTTGTTGGCGGACCGTTGTCCCTGTCGCCTCCAGCTCATGGATTCTGTCCCGGTGTTAGGCGGAGTGATTGCCAGAGAGCGGGCTGGGCACCAGTTCCGGGGCCTCGTCGGGCGAGCGACGCTCCTTGACCACCACGCTGCCGATCATGGTCTTCCCGAACCGCTTCAACTCCGCCACCACGTCGCTCAGCTGGGCCGGATGCTGGAACCGTCCCTGAGCATCGACCACCAGAGCAACCGTCAGGTTGATCAGGGGAAACTCTTCCACATGTCCAGCCCTGGTCTCGATACGCAGGAATCCATTGCGGTAGTCCTTGGGATCGTGGAGCTTCTGGATGCCCCGGTCGAACGCCTCGATGATGTAACGGCCCAGGGTTTCGGCGTGGTCAGAGTCGGTGATGAGTACGAAGTCGTCTCCCCCGACGTGGCCGATGAAATCGTTCGGTGCACCGACGGCCAGAGAACTATCTCTTATAATTTTCGCTAAAAAGGAAATTGCCTCGTCACCACGGGTATAGCCATAGTAATCATTGAAGGCCTTGAAGCGATCGATGTCGAGGTACATGAACCCGTACGGTATGCCTTTGTCCAGGCGGGTGATACACTCGCGCTCGATAGCCCTGTTTCCGGGCAGCCCTGTCAAGGGATTGGCCTCGAGCTGGGCCTGTTGGGCCTCGAGCATGTTGTGCATACGCAACAAAAGCTCTTCCTGATTGAACGGCTTGGTCAGGTAGTCGTTAGCCCCACTCTTGAGACCCTTGACCTTCTCCGTGCTTTCCCCCTTGGCGGTGAGCATGATGACAGGTATGTTACTGGTTTCAAATTTGTTACGGATGTATTGCAGGACGCAATAGCCATCCATCTTGGGCATCATGACGTCCAGCAGAATCAGGTCCGGCTTCTCGGACTCCAGGGAGGAGATGGCCTCCTCGCCGTTCTCGGCCAAGAGGACGGTAAACCCCTCCTGCTCCAGTAAAAACTGCAGAATCCGGCGGATATGGGGCTCGTCGTCCACCACGAGGATCTTCGCGTGCGCTGCCATGGCCACCTTTGTCGTCTCTCGCTCAGTGAGATATCCGGTCATGATGGCTTGTCTTCGCCTTGATCGAAGGCAAATTACATGCCACCAGAGGAAGTCGGTCGCCTCATGGGTAAGGATCGGAAAAGATGGGAAACAGCTTTAGCCCGCATTCAGAAATAATGCGGACTAGCGCCAAGACCTAAGGGGACCGCGGGCAAAACTGTCCAGCCGGTAGTCGTCCTGGCGTCCAGCCGCCAGATGGCACCAACCCGCGTAGGCGATCATGGCGGCGTTGTCGGTACAATACGCCGGGTCCGGTGGCAGGAAATGCAATTTCCAGCGGGTTGCTGCCGCAGCTGTCCGCTGGCGCAGGCGCCGGTTGGCTGCCACACCGCCGGCCAGGTACACACTCCGCACTTGCCTGTCCCGGGCTGCCCGGAACAGCTTGTCGACCAGCACATCGGTGATGGCTTCCTGCACCTCGTGGGCGACATCTGCAACGTCTTGTTCACTCAGGGGTTGAGGCAACTTCTCCACAGCGAGGCGGACGGCGGTCTTCAGGCCGCTGAAGCTGAAGACGCAGCGGGGATCCTGAGCCAGCGGCCGCGGGAAATGGAAGCGGCCGGGTCGTCCCCCCTCCGCCCGCTCCTCCAGTGCCGGACCCCCGGGATAGGGCATGCCCAGCAGCTTGGCGCTCTTGTCGAAGGCCTCGCCGGCTGCGTCGTCCAGACTGCCTCCCAGCCTCTCGTAGCGCCCCACAGCTGTCATGTAGATGATCTCGGTGTGGCCGCCGGAGACCACCAGGACCACGGCGGGCAGGACAAACTGTGCGGTCAAGGCATTGGCCAGGATATGGCCCTCGATGTGGTGGATGCCCACCAGTGGCAGCTCGCCGGCGAAGCAGAGCGCCTTGGCCGTGGAGAGCCCCACCAGAAGGGCTCCCATCAGACCCGGTCCTGCGGTTACGGCCATGCCGTCCAGGTCCCGCAAGGTCAGGCGCTGCCTCTGGAGCAACACATCCACCAGCGGCAGGAGGTTCACCAGGTGGGCCCGGGACGCCAGCTCGGGCACAACCCCGCCGAAGTTGTCGTGCAGATCGACCTGGGACGAGACCAGGTTCTCCAGGACACCTCGATCGGTGTCGTAAAGGGCCACACTGGTGTCGTCGCACGAAGTCTCTATCCCGAGGACTCTCACGGGTAGAAGTCCTCCAGATCTGCCATTGCCTCCCCCAGGCAATCGGCCACTTCCCGGGCCAGAACACTTCGGCGTGAGGTGCCGATCGCTGCGATCTCGCCCGCCTTGCCGTGCAAGTAGGCCGCCAGCAGGGCCGCATCGCGCCCGCGGCAGCCCTGGGCCAGCAAACCGCCGATCAGACCGGTCAACACATCTCCCGTTCCGCCGTGAGCCAGGGCATCGTCCCCGGTGGGGTTGAAGAAGAGTGACCCGTCGGGCGTGCCGATGACCGCCGGCGATCCCTTCAACAGCAGAGTGACTCCCCAGCGAGCGGCCAGCTCGGGCACCAGCTCCAGCCGCTGCTTCTGAACCTCGGCCGGCCGCAGGCCGACGACGCGGGCCAGCTCGCCCGCGTGAGGTGTCAGCACCACCTCCGCCGCCGCGAAGGACGGCGCCACTTCCACACGTCCGAAGGCGGAGAAGCCGTCGGCGTCCACCACCACCGGCAGTTCCAGGCGCGCCAGGAACTCCACGACGAAGCGGTTGGTCACGGAATCCTTGTCCAGGCCCGGTCCCACGGCCACGGCGTGTTTCCGTTCCAGCAAGGCCGTGAGACATTCTTCCGTCCAGGGGGCGACAGTGCCGCGGGGCGTCTCGTCCAGCGCCACGATCAACGCCTCCGGCAAACCCACCCGGGTCGGAACCTCGAGGCAAGACGGAACGGCCAGTGTCACCAGCCCGGCGCCGGAGCGCAGGGCGCCCATGCCCGTCAGGACTGCCGCGCCCCCGTATGCGCGGGAGCCGGCCACGATCAGCACGGTGCCGCAGCGGTACTTGTGCACATCGCTGGGACGGGCCGGTAGCAAATCTGCGTAATCGTCAGCCGTCAGGTAGTGATGTCGGGGAGCGTGCGCACGGATCACCTCCTCCGTGAAACCGATGTCCACCACGCTGAGTTCGCCCACGTAGTCGCGGCCGGGCGGCAGCAGCAACCCGTGCTTGGGCAGGCCTATCGTGACCGTGCTGTCGGCACGTACGGCCACCGGGTCGACCCGGCCCGTGTCGCCGCACACTCCCGACGGCACGTCCACCGCGAGAGTGGGCACCAGTTGGGGGTTGAAAGCCTTGCACAGGGAGACGTAGGGTTCGCGCAGTGGTAGCGTGATCCCGGTCCCGAAGACGGCGTCCACGGCCAGGTCGGCCGCCCCGCACAGCTCGGCCCATCGTTCGGCCCACTCCTGGCGGGGGAAGTTGAACAGCTGCACGTCAGCGGACAACTTGCCGTGCATCAGGCGCGCGTCCGCAGAGAGATCCTCCGGCAGGGCCAACAGCATGACGGTGACCTGGAAACCGAGGCCGTCCAGGAGACGAGCCATGACCAGGCCGTCACCGCCGTTGTTCCCTTTGCCGCAACAGATGGCCACGCGGCCCGGCGGCGCCAGGTCGGGAAAGAGGTCCAGCAATTTACGGACGATCTCCTGACCCGCACGTTCCATGAGCTCCTCGCCCGGCACACCGCCGGTGATGGTCTCCCCGTCGATCTCCGCCATCTGGCGGGCTGTGACCAACCTCATCAGTTGCACTCCTTGGTCAGGCCAAGGTTGGGGCCTTGGCCGTTCAAATCGTCCAGGACGTCCAGTAACTCGAGCAGGTCGTCGATCTCGAACTCGGCACCCGAGGGAGTGCGCTCCTGCCGGTCGCTGAAAGTGAATGGCACGTCACCGTAACGGGCATAGACGGTGTGCAGGCCCACCTTGCTGGCGCCGACGATGTCCCGCTCGGGCCAGTCACCGACCATCAACGTCCGCCCGGGAGATACGTCGAGCCTGTCCAGGGCCATGCGGAACGGTTCGGGGCTGGGCTTGTGGTGCCCCGTGTCGTCCAGAGTCAGCACCACGTCGAACGTGTGCTGCAGGCCGAGGTAACAGAGCCGCAACCAGGCCTCGAAACGCGGCGCATCGCTGACGACGGCCAGCTTGTAACCGTTCTTCAGCAGGATGTTCAGGGTGAGCATGGTGTGTGGATACAGCACGAGGGATCCGTCGCGCGCCCGTCGGTATGCCACCACCGCCGCGGCCAGGACACGGTCGTCCACCTGGCCGAGTTGCTCGGTCAGAAAAAGATTGAAGATCCGCTGGTGCTCGATCCCCTTGTCCTTGTAGATTTCGAAGATGCGCCGGTGGCCATCCTCGCGACTCATCTGCAGGCCGGTATCGATCATGGCGTCCACGGCGGCCAGGATGGCGTTTTCCTTGGCCCGCATGAAATCGGTCAGCGTGTTGTCCAGATCGAAGATGACCGCGTCGATAGCTCTCTGTGATTCGTCTGACTGCATGAGACTCCTGGGGCATGAGGGGCGCCGGCCAGATGGCCGGTCACGAGAATACGGTTCTGAGGATACTAAGCGGTCCGGACAGGACTGCCAAGGGGTCTCCCCACCCTGAGTGTTCCCATCCGGCGTATTTCCGTCTGGTCTGCACTGGACAGTGTGGCACTCGATACTCAGCCCGGATTATTCACGAAGGAACGTGGCGAGCCATGAACACGCAGGATCCGGATCGCCACGACCAGCCGTCACCGCCGCCCGAGCCCACCGGCCCAGCAGTGTTGCCTGCCGGGCTTTGGAGTCGCTGGACCAACTCGCGGCTGCTGATCTGGGGGTTGCTCTTGCTGCTGGGCAACTTCTTGCTGCAGACACTCCTGTTCCTTTTGACCGACGACCTGTTCCTGCCCGTGGGCATCGCCAGTCTCGTGGCGGTGGTCTTGCCCTGCCTTCTCGCGGCCCGCAGTGTGGGCGGTTCCCTCGCCGCCGATTTCCATCTCGGTCAGGCCCCGCTGCCACTGCTCTTCTGGGCCAGTATTGCGGCCCTGGCTGCTCTGGTGCCCAGCTCCTGGCTGGCCGAACTCTCCATGCGCATCCACCCCGTCTCGGAGTCGTGGCTCGAGTTCTACCTGGAGCATTTACCACAGGGCGGACTCGAGACCGTGGTGGCCATCGTCACCGTGGTCCTGCTGGCTCCCGTCGCAGAGGAGTTGCTTTTCCGGGGCATCCTGTACCGCCTGGCCAGACGCCTCTGGGGTCCTGCGGCCGCGACCTTCCTCTCGGCTCTGGCCTTCGCCCTGGTGCACGCTGAACCCTGGTACCTGTTCGGGTTGTTCGCCCTGGGCATCCTCTTCGCCTTCATCTACGAGGCAACCGGGACGTTGACCGCGTGCGTCGTCGCCCACGGCCTACACAACGCCATCTCCCTCACTCTCTTGCTGGGTGAGAAAGAGTTCGCAACCGGCGACACTGGGGCTGCGGAACTGGATCTCATGTTACTGGGAGGATCGGTTCTGCTCCTCGTGGTGGCTTGTGTCAAGCTCGTGCACCACGGCGCGGAGTGGCGCCGCAAGACTTGATCGGATTTTAGGCAGGTGTCAAGTGGCGAAATGTCCAACGGCCGTGCTGTGGTGCCGATGCCACCTACTTGGCAAAGTTGCCAAAGCTCTTGCCCAGGCTGATTTCGCCGTTGTCGATGCGGATGTTGAAACCGCACTGGGGATTGTGGCAAACCCAGGCCTTGAACCTGATGGCCGCGCCTTCACGGCCATAGTCGGAAAGGGGCAACAGCATGCCCTGGCCACACTTCATGCACTGAGGATAGGAATCTGACATCGATTCTCGGGCCAGCCTTCGCGTTGACCCCATTCACCTCCACTGCGTCTGATCTGGTAGGAACCGACTTTGTTCCCGGGTCAACCCGGGTTCAGGGGAATTGCTGCTCACGATATTCATGTTGCGGCACGGCCGCCACGAAAAGAGACGGATTTCATCTGAATCAAGTTTTCTGCGGTTTCTTGCGGGCTGCTGGGAAGAGAACGTTGTTCAGGATCAGACGGTAACCCGGTGAAGTGGGATAGAGGTCGAGGTCGGTGGGCGGATCGCCCACGCGGTGCTGATAGTCCTCCGGATCGTGACCGCCGAGGAAAGTAAAGGTGCCGAGACCACGCTTGCCATGCAGGTACTTCACCTCGTCACTGCCCTCTACCTGACCCAGAACAATGACGTGACGCTTCAGGAAACGCTGGTGGTAGCCGGTGGTCTGTCCCAGGAATCCGTTCACCACGTTGACGTGGCACTGGGTCAACATGGTGGGGACGGGATCATATTTTGCCGCGAAAGAAAAGAGGGTGAAGTAGTCAGCCGCGGCATTGCGCAACTGCGCGTAATCACTGGTGTCGATGTCGGAAAACTCGTTGAGAAGCGGATTGGTGTACAGGCGGAAGCCTTTGAAGGCGAAGGTACGGCTGTCGTCGCGGAGGGCCTGTATGTTGGGGTCGAAGCCATCACCGTCGAAAGGCTCGCTCACGATGTCCTGGCCCAGGTAGGCCAGGGCGATATCGATGGTATCGGTGGCCGAACACATGGCGAACAGGAATCCGCCCCCTTCCACGTACTGCTGGATGGTGAGGGCAACGGCGTGTTTCAACTCCCAGACGGTCGCGAAACCCAGGGCTGCCGCCATTTCCTCGCTGAGCTGCTTCTGTTCCAGGTACCACTGTTCCAGGCCGAAAACCGCATAGAACTTGCCGTACTGGCCAGTGAAGTCCTCGTGGTGCAGGTGTAGCCAGTCGTACTCCCCCAACCGGCCGGCCAGGACCTCGCGGTCGAATACCACGTCGTATGGCACCTCGGCGTAGGTCAAGGCCAGGGTCACGGCGTCGTCCCACGGTTGCATGTTGGGGGGGCTGTACACCGCGATGTGCGGCGGCTTCTCCAGCAAGACCTCTTCCATGTTTTCCTGGGCGATGATCTGGCGTATTGCCGCCAGATCGCTCGCGCCGATTTCCTCGAATCGGACCCCCGCCAGGCGCGCGTCCAGCCGCGCCCGCGCACTGTCTCGTATCAGGAAGCTGCCGCCGCGGTAGTTGAGCAGCCAAGTTACCTTCTCGCCGGCCTGAAGACGGTGGAACGTGTGCCCGTAGGCACGCAGGTGGTTGGTCTGGCTCAGATCCATGGGCACCAGCAGGTACTCGGCTGCGAGGACACTGCCGCCGCTCGACAACACGCTCAGTGTCAGGGTCACGGCGAGAGCCGGGACGATTGTGTGGTCCAGTTTCATGGCAAACTCCGCAGTCGGTCGCGAATGTCGTCTGCGAACAGGTAATCGGGGTACTGGAGCAGCAAGCGCTCGTAGGCATCCCGCGCCTGGTCCGACTCGTCACTCCCGGCCAGGATGCTTCCGCGCAAGGCCAGGGCTTCGGCCGGGTATCGGCCGTCGGGGTGGTCGAGGATGACCCGATCGCACTGCAGCAGGGCGTCGGCCAGCCTGCCGGTATCCCAGTACAGCCGCGCCAGCTCGAAGCGGCTGCGCTCGAGCAAATGCTGGGGTTGCTCCAGGTCGAGTTGCCGTGAAGCGACCCGGATATACCTCTCCAGGGCCACTCGCTGGGAATCCGGCTGGACAGTCAGGTCGAAGTAACTGCTGCGCGCGTAGAGGGTCAACATGGCCGGCCCACCCGTGGGATTGTCCAGCTCCTCGGCGATGGCCAGGCCCAGGTCGAGAGCGTTGTTCGCGTAGTTGGCCATGGGATTGTCCAGGGCCACGGAGGCGAAGCGATCCCGGGCGGTCTCCCAGTGCCCTTCGGCCAGGTCGAGGCGAGCCAGATGGTAGTGTGCGTGCCCGGCCGCCTCGCGAAAGCGGCTGCCGCGACCCAGACGGGTCAGCACCAGGCGACCCCGAGCCGTGTCCCCCGCCGCCAGGTAACACTCGCCCAGGGTCAGGCGCGCCAGCGCCACGCCCTCCAGAGGCAGATCCAGGTCGGTCAACAGCCTCTCCAGGCTGGCAGCGGCCGCGTCCGGTTGGCCCAGCACATCTCGCTGGTAATGTGCCAGACGGATCTGGGCCGAGTACAGGTGCGGCGAGAGGGGGTGACCCTGTCTGACCAGCAGGAGCACCTCCTGCATGCGTGCGGCTGCCGCAACAGGGTCTGCAGCCAGCATCCCCGCGGTGAGGGCCTCCTCGCTGACCTGCGCCAGGATGTCGAGGATGCGTGTCCGCAGGCTCGCCTCGACCATCTCCGCGCGTGCCAGCTCTTCCAGGATCGTCATCAGGTACCGGGTCGTGGCGAGCCTGACCACGTCGTCCTCCAGCAACGGCATTTCCCGGGCAAGGGTGGCCGCATTCTGCAACAAGGTCACACTTCCGGCCCGGCCCTCGAGCAGGGGCAAGACAGTGGCCACTGCCGTCTCGTGGTCTCCTCGCACCAGAAGCAGGTTGGCGGCGAGCAGTCTCTCGCCCGGTACGCTCCGCGGCTCTGCGGCACGTTCCTGCAAGTGCGCGATGATCTGCTCGAAACGTGCCATGGCCTCGGCGTCGTCCAACAACTCCTTGCGGATCAACGGCAGGTTCAGTGGATTGGCCCGCAGCTCGGTCACCAGCTCGTCCGTCCCTTCCTCGTGCCGGTCCAAGGCGAAGAGACACGCCGCCCGCCGTCGCGCCAAGAAACGCGGCTCATTCAACATGACGCGGGCCGAATCGCACAGGACCAGCGCCTCGGCCACATACCCGTTCTTTTGCCAGAGGTCCACCGAGACGATCAGACCGCTGCGCCGGTTGGGGCTGGCAACGACGAAGCGGCGCAGGGCGTCCACGGCCTCTACCCGCTCGTCCAGGGCGATGAGTGACAGTGCAAGCTCGCGCAGTAACCGAGGCGATTTGGGTTGCAACTGGAGCGCTTCGTGACACAGCCGCACCGCCTCGGCGTGTTCCCCTTTCAGCTGGTTCAGCTTTATATAGCGTGGCAGCAGATCCCGCCGCGGCAGGTTCTTCTCCTCCAACTCCGCCAGCAGCGACTCCGCCCGCGAGAGGTTGGCCATGGCCAGTAACCGGTCTACCTCCGTCAGACGCCGGCGGAGATCGTAGGTCGCGTAAGCGCTTCCGCGCGGTGGCGAGGGCAGATTCTGTCCGTGGCCCGGCGCTGGCGCCGACGCCACCACCACTACCAACAGCAGTGGAGTGCAGCGGTAGAGGAAAGCTTCGACACGGTTCAAGGCCGTCCTCCTTCGCGCTGGTTCCGTTCATCGCGACCCGCGTCGGGCTGGTACAGTTTCTCCACCGCGCGGAAGTAGCGGCGCACGAGTTCGCGGTACTCCAGAGGCGCCTTCTCCACGGGCTGGTAGCGCAACCGGTATGGGGACTCGGATTCGCCCGTATCCGGTGCGATGCGGTCGGCACTCTGCGGCTTGTAGAGGTCCTGGGCGGTCCGGCTCTCCCGGCGGGCGCTGAAATCGCGCTTGCGCGCCGAGTTGTGGGCGTCCAGTAAGCGGCTCAGAATGCGTTCCTGGCGGGCCAGGGTCTCCTCGTTGATGATGCCCTGGTCCAGATCCTGGACCACTCTCTCCATCTCGGTCGCCATGTGCTCCATGTCCCCCAGCAAACGGTTCCCTTCTTGCACGCTCCGCTCCAGCTCGGCGATGTCGCGGGCGCTGTCGGCGAGGCCTTGCTGGCCGGACTGCAAGCGCTTCATTTGAGCTCGCATTTCCTGGCTGAGACCTCGTTGCTGCATCTGCCTGCGCAGCTGATCGGCCAGGCCATTCAGGCCCGCCTGCTCGCGGGCCATCCTCTTGAGTTGCTGACCCATGGATGGCATGGGACAACCGCCCCCACCGCCGCCGAGCTGGTGAGCCTGGGTCAAGAGACCGATGACGATGTGGTTCATGTCGCCGAGGCTCTGGCGCGCAGAACGCTGCGCCATGCTCCCGCGACCTGTTTCGAGCGACTGCACGCTCTGCCCCAGCTTCTCCAGCAGGTCATCGATCTGTTGCAGAAGCCGCACGGTTTGCATGGGATTGG
>CBDURX010000008.1:0-13993 GCA_965369485.1 uncultured bacterium
AAGGAGCAGGAGGAGCAGGAGGAGCAGGAGCAGGAGGCCTGACCCATGAAACGGGCCAACGTCCTGGTGCTGGTCACCGGTGGCATTGCCGCCTACAAAGCGTGTTATTTGACCCGCCTGCTGGTGCAGGCGGGTTTTTCCGTAAGGGTGGCCATGACCGACGCAGCCCGGCGTTTCGTGGCCCCCATGACGTTCGAGGTGTTGTCCGGGCACGGTGTCGCCACGGACCTGTGGGGTGAAGGCGGGTCTGGTGCCCTGGACCACGTGGAGTGGGCACGCTGGGCGGATCTGGCGGTCGTCGCACCGGCCACCGCCAATCTCCTGGCCAAGGCGGCCGTCGGTATCGCCGACGACCTCGTCACCACGCTGCTGGTCGCCTATCCCGGGACAGTGATCCTGGCCCCGGCCATGAACGACAACATGTGGCGACATCCGGCCACTCAGGCCAACCTGTCGACGCTCCGGGAGCGCGGGAGCGTCGTGTGCGAGCCCGGCGAGGGTTTTCTGGCTTGCCGGACCGATGCCGTGGGCAGAATGGCTGAACCGGAGGAGATCGTCTCCGCCATACAGGATCTGGCCGGCCGGTTGCCCGAGGCCGGGGTGGAGACGGCCGAAACGATCACGACCGATGGTGAGGGGAGTGGTCCCGCCAGCGACTCGCCGTGGGCCGGACTGCAGGTGGTCGTGACGGCGGGGCCGACCTGGGAAGCCATCGATCCGGTGCGCTTCATCGCCAACCGTTCCACGGGTGTCTTCGGCTACGCCCTAGCGGAGGAGGCGGTCCGGCTGGGAGCCCGGGTCACGCTGGTCTCAGGGCCGACTGAGCTGCCGCCGCCACCTGGGGTCAGCTACCTGGAGAGAGTCGAGTCGGCGGCAGAGATGGCCACGGCGGTGGGAGCGGCGCTGGCCGGTGGCGCCGACTGGCTGTTCATGTCCGCGGCAGTGGCCGACTTCACGCCGACCCACATCGAGAGCGGCAAGCTGAAGAAGGAATCTCTCGGCACATCCTGGTCCCTGCAGATGACCCGCACGGTGGACATCCTGACGGACGTGGTCAACCCGGATCGCCACGAGGGCCTGCACATCGTCGGCTTCGCCCTGGAGACCGAGGATCTGATACGCCGCGCCACGGAGAAGATGCGGGCCAAGGGCATGGATTTCATCATCGCCAACGATACTACCACGCCCGATTCGGCCTTCGGCACCGGCGAGCACTGCATAACCTTGATCGGCCTCGACGGCGTGCTATGGGACAGCGGTCCCGCGTTTAAACATGAACTGGCCCGCGGTATCTTCGCCAGGCTGGCGCCCACAGCCCAGGCCAAGGGAGCGGGCGCGTGACGACCGCCGGAGACGATCGCCGTCGCCTGCTGGCTGACCTGCGCCACTACCTGGAACAGCGTCAGGAAGAGGGTATGGAGTGGTACCTGGACGCCGGCCGAGTCCAGCCCAAGTCTACGCCCGCGCCACAGCCTGCCACCGCCACGTCGCCCCCAGCTGTTGCTCCGTCACCCCCGAGCGCCGCTCCGTCACCCCCGGCCGTTGCTCCGTCACCCCCGAGCGCCGCTCCATCACCCCCGGCCGTTGCCGCTGCGCCGCCCGCCGGCGCGACTGCGCCACGGCCCGGCCGTCCAGCGGGACGACCCCGGCCGGGATCCCCCCGCAAGAACGAGTTCGCCGCCATGTGTGATGCCTTCGTCGCCGAGACCCTCGCCCGCATCGGCCAGGCCCGGCCGCGGGTGACCCAGCAAGACATCTTCTCGGCCGCCGAGGATCGGCCGCAACCGCTCAGCAGGCAGGAACAGGCCGTTGCACTGCAGGCACTGGCCGCCGAGGTGGCAGTCTGCAGTCTGTGCAAGCTGCACGCCGGCCGCACCCAGACGGTATTCGGCGTAGGGTCCCCGGATGCCGACCTGGTGTTCATCGGCGAGGCGCCCGGCCGCGACGAGGATTTGCAGGGGGAGCCGTTCGTGGGGCGGGCGGGGCGGCTGCTGACCGAGATCCTCGAAGCCATCGGCTTCCGCCGCGATGAAGTCTACATCTGTAACATCTTGAAGTGCCGCCCACCTCAGAACCGGGATCCCGAACGGGAAGAGGTGGAGAGTTGCGAGCCCTACCTGAAGCGGCAGCTGCAGATCCTCGCGCCCAAGGTGATCTGCTGCCTCGGGCGGGTCGCCGCGCAGACCCTGCTAGGGACGCGAGCCACCCTGACCGCCATGCGCGAGTCGGTGCACTTCTACGAGGGCATACCGGTCCTGGTCACCTACCATCCCGCCGCCCTGCTGCGCAACCCCCACTGGAAGCGGCCAACCTGGGACGACGTGCGCAAGCTGCGGGCGCTGTACATCGCCCTGCGCAAGTGAGATCGGCTCGCGCCGACAGCCTCCGGCGTCGTGAAGCGCGGGGGTGAGACGAGCTACGGACTGCCACTCTCCATCGCACTCCGGGCCGTGTCGAGTATCCCCTCCGGGAACCCCACGATCTTGAAGATCACCGCGAATTCGAACAGCCAGACCACGGCCATGGAAAGGATCCACAGCAAGAACCCGTACTTCACGAAGTCCATGGGGTGGAGCATCCTCTCGCCACTGTCGGGGTAGATACCCAGGCCGTAGACGATGGCGTTGTTGGGCGTACCGACGATGAGGAAGTGGGCGAAGGAGGTGGCGAAGGCGACCCCCAACCCCACGGCCCACGGCTCGGCGGGGTCGCCGGTCATGATCCCCATGGGGATGACGATGGGACCGAGCAGGGCGGTGGTGCCCGCGTCGGACATGAAGTTGGTCATCAAGCCGGAGAGGCCGGAGAGGCCGACCCACAGTCCGTACCCCTGGTTCATGCCCACGCCCCCCAGTATCCCCAGGAAGCTCTGGGCCAGCCACAGCGCCGCGCCGCTCTCCTTCAGAAGTGCGCCGAGGGTCAAGGCGCCGCAGTACATGAACCAGGCGTCCCAGGAGATGCCGCCCATGATCTTCTTCCACTCCGTGGTGCGGAACAGGACCGGGCTCAGAAGAGCCAGCAAGGCGGGACCGCCCAGCCCCAATCCTTCCCCGCCCATGATCCAGAGGATCAGGATCAGGATCAGCATCCCGAAGGTGACGTACTCGCGGTACTTCATCTTGCCCATCTTGCGGGTCTCTTCGTTGATCGCTTTCAGACCCGGTGTGAGGTTCCGCGTCTTGATCTTGCGGCCGAACAGGCCCAGCATGTAGACGGCCACGAGAATGCCCAGGAGCGGGACCATGGGCAGCCCGTACTTCATCCAGGTGAAGAAGCTCATGGGCACGTCGTACTCGTCCCAGAACCCCATCATGATCACGTTGCGGCCGCCCGCCGCGGGCGATCCTACGCCGCCGACGTTCAGGGAGAAGCAGAGGGTGAACATGAGGAACTTGGCCAGGGCCGGGTCGTGCACGATCCGCCCGGGCGGGCTGTTGGCCTTGACGGCGCCGAAGTAGACCGCGGCCATCACCGGCGTCATGAACGCGCACATGGCGTGGGCCGAGATGAAGGAGCCCACCAGGGACATGCTGAGGGCCAGCACGAAGATCGGCACCAGGAAGCCGCGGGTCCAGCCCAGCAACCAACTGGCCAGCCGCTTGTGCAGGCCCACGTCCACCACCGCCACGCCCATGGCCAGTACGCCCAGCAGGAACATGGGGGCGTCGCCGGAGAATGTCTTGCCGATCATCTTTTTGGGTAACAACTGCAGGAAATAGGCGAGTGTCGGCATCAAGATGCCGGTCAGTCCGATGGGGATCGCCTCGGTGGCGAAGAAGATGATCGCCATGGGGATCAGGCCCAGCACGATCATGGTCTTGCGTGCCGCTTCTTCCGGTCCGTCCGCGATCTCCCACTCCTGCATCTTGGCGGCGAAACCGTGCTCCCGCACGACGTCGACCACACTGGACGGTACCGGCAGGACGAAGCCGACGAGCACGAAGACGCCCAAGCCGACGCCGAGCCAGAGTAACTTGTTGTTCAGAAGAGAGCCGCTCGCTCCGTGCCCGGGGCCATGATCCATGGATTGGGCTCTCCTCTCGTTCCCCTGTGGGGGGAACTAAGGGGTGGAACGGCTTCACCTGGAGAGAGAAGAAATATATCCGGCGCCTGGATCGAAGTCAAAAGGAGTCGGTGCCGGCTTCCTTGCGGGTCACCAGGAGAGGAAATTCGTACTGCTCGCCGATGCCGGCGATGGGTGGGTGGAACCGGGGGTCGATGAGCCCAGCCTCCGCGAACAACTCCACCAGATCCTGTTCGCCATAGGCCTGGTGGCACTGGGCGTAGCGGGTCAGGTCTCCGGTGGCGGCGTCCAGGATCCAGTGGACGTGTATTTCCACCTGGGCCGTGTCATTCCAGTGGAACTCCTGCAACCACAGATGAGGCTCATCGCTGAACACGGACGTCTCGCAGGCTTGCCACTCCTGGCTGCCGTGCCGGGGAAACAGGTCGTAAGGTTGATATTCCAGCACGAACAGGCCGCCCGGTTTCAGGCACGGCATCAGCTCGCGCAGGATGCGGGCTGCCACCGGCGGCGGGAAGGAGTGGAACTCCCCGAACCAGAAAGTCACCGCGTCCACGGGGCCGACCTCGTCCGTGAAGCCGGCCGGTAGAGTGGTCAAGTCAGCGGCGAGGAAGCGGCAGTCCAGGCCGCTCTGCCGGGCGACGTGGCGCGCATGGGCCAGGGGGGCGGGCGCGAAGTCGCAGCCGGTGGCCCGGCCGCCGCGGCGGGCCAGCTCGTGGCAGTAGAAGCCGGGACCGCAACCCAGGTCGAGCACGTGGGGTTGCTGTGGGTGGTGAGGCAGCTGCACCTGGAGCAGCCGCCAGAGCCAGCGGACGTGCTGATGGATCACTTCCTGGGTCCGACTGGCCATGTGGGTCGACTGGTCCAGGTGGACCCGCAGCATCCGCTCGCTGAACGTCTGGTCGTACCACGGCAGCTGGGTGGCGTCCTGCCACGGCAGTGGTGGCCGCGGCGAGGCGGCGATGGCCTGGATCCCCTTTTGTAGTTTGGTCATGTCCATGAGCCCGAACGCTGGAATGTTTTCCACAGCCTGCAGAGGGGACGGAACTGATCCTGTCGTCGCAGCCTGACCAGTAGGGACGTGACGACGCAACTGTTCCCCGCTGGTTATCCCCCGATCAGGGGAGTTATCCCCAGGCTTATCCACCGTTCACCCTCTTCCTGTCCACAGGGTTGATCACCTGTTATCCACAAAATAGTAGCTCCTGCAGGGCATTTTGTCCTGCAGAAGCTGGAAGCACGTGGTATGGTCAACTCAATGGTATGCTCAGCCCCGACATCGTTAAGCAGTGAGTTGTTCGGTAGAACATGACAGCATACAGAGATGGCCAAACATGAGCTATGATATCACATAGGCGGCCATGGGTACATTCAGGAGAGAGCATATCGTGGTGATTCTCGAGTATGATCAAACAGCAGTTGTGGCTGAAAAGTGGTTACTATAAAACACATTCGAATGAGTAACATATACAGGTTAAAATCCAAGAGAGTACGGTAACCCTAGTAACTTCATCGGGGGAAAGTTGTCACCTTACATTAACAGACCATCATCCATTGATATCAAGGTCAATATTCGAGATGGTATCACACACTGTCAGGAAAGATGAGCCAGGAAAGGTGGCACAAGCAACTAAACCCGGGTTAAGGATCCTGAAGACCTGCGCTCCAGTATGGACCAGTTCTTTCAAGAACGGCCGATTATGTATGTTTCGGGTCGGGGTCTCTACTGCAATGCTACTTATCCTAGAACCTCATAGCATATATAAGCGAGGTAGAATTGGAAGCTAAACCGCAAAAAATCAGCCCCGCCGCCGCAGGACCAGGCCTCCGTACCGGCGAGCGGATGCCGCCTCACAACCTGGATGCCGAGCGGGCCATCCTGGGGGCCGTTCTGCTGGACCGCGAAAGTGTCGGCCTGGCGCGAGAGAAGCTGGACGGCTCCGAGTTCTATCGCAAGGAGCACCGTCTCATCTTCGCGGCCATGTGCCGTCTCTACGAGAACGACCAGGCCGTAGACGTCATCACCGTGTCCGACGCTCTGGAGAAGGAGGATGCGCTGGCCGAGGCGGGTGGCATGGATTACCTGACAGCCCTGGCGGCGTCGGTGGCCACGGCGGCCAACGTGTTCTACCACGCCGGAATCGTGCGAGAGAAAGCGGTCCTGCGCAACCTGATCCACACCTCCAACGTCATCGCCCAGGAAGCGTACGAGGGTGCGGACGAGGCAACCACGATCCTGGACCGGGCCCAGACCCTCATCTACGAGGTGAGCGAGGAGACCCGCAAGGTCGGGTTCATTCCCGTGCAGGACGTGGTGCCGGAGACCTTCAAGACCATCGAGGAGGCGTTCAAGAGCAAGAGCGACGTGACCGGTCTGCGGACCGGCTTCAGCGAGCTCGACCGCCGCACGGCCGGCCTGCAGAAGTCGGACCTCATCATCCTGGCTGCCCGCCCGTCCATGGGCAAGACCAGCCTCGCCTTGAACCTGGCCTACAACGTGGCGGTGAAGGAGAAGGTGCCCGTGGCCATCTTCAGCCTGGAGATGGCTAATGCGCAGCTCGTGATGCGCATGCTCTGCTCCAGCGCGGGCGCTGGCTTCGACCTGCACAACGTGCGGCGCGGTAAGATCCGTCCGGAGGACTGGCCCCGCCTGACCGAGGCGTGCGGGCAGCTCGCCACGGCGCCGATCTTCCTCGACGACAGCAGCAGCATCACGGCCCTGGAGATACGGGCCAAGGCGCGGCGCTTGAAGCAGCAGCACAACATCGGCTTGATCATCGTGGATTACCTGCAGTTGATGACGGTCCACGGCAAGGTGGAAAGCAGGCAGCAGGAGATCTCATCCATCAGCCGCAGCCTGAAGGCGCTGGCCAAGGACCTGAGCCTGCCGGTGATGGCTCTTAGCCAGCTCTCCCGCGCGGTGGAAACCCGGGCCGGTGACCACCAGCCACGGCTGTCGGATCTGCGCGAGTCCGGTTCCATCGAACAGGATGCCGACGTGGTGCTGTTCATCTACCGCGAGGAAATGTACAAACCCGATGACGAGTCGGTGCGGAACCTGGCCACCATCATCATCGGGAAGCAACGCAACGGTCCCACGGGCCAGTTCGATCTGCACTTCCACAAGGCGTACACCAGGTTCACCGACCTCCAGAGATAGGGCATCCGTGGACGAACCGACTCTTCATCTCATCGATCTCGATCAGGAGTTACCCGGTCAACGGGAATTCATCAGCTGCTGGGTTTCACAGCAGGCGGAGTTGACGTTCATCGTCGATCCGGGTCCTTCTGCCACGGCCGGCCGGCTGGTCACACAGCTGCGTGCGTTGCAGGTCGACCATCTCGATTACGTCCTGCTGACCCATGTTCACCTCGACCACGCCGGCGGGACCGCCCAGGTCCTGGCTGCGTATCCCGAGGCCAAGGTCGTCTGCCACGAGAAGGGCGTGCCGCACCTGCTGGACCCGGCCGGACTGTGGCGCGGATCGCGGAAAGTGCTGGGAAACATGGCCGAGGTCTATGGCGAACCGGAGCCGGTGCCGAAAGCGACCCTGGCCGATTCTGCGGAGATTGCCGCGCACGGGATCGAGACCTTTCCCACCCCCGGCCACGCCGCACACCACCTCTGTTTCCTGCACGCCGGCACCCTCTTCTGTGGAGAGGTGGCCGGCACTTACAAGGCGATGACCAACGGGGACTATTACCTGCGACCCGCCACGCCGCCCCGCTTCATCCTCGCACCAGCCTTGTCTTCACTGGAGCGACTGCTGGACATCGAGCCGCCACCTCAGCGCCTCGCCTTCGCCCACCATGGTCTCGCCAACGATGCGGTGACGGATCTGCTGCAAACTGCGCGGGAACAGCTCCTGCATTGGATCCGGGTGGCCAAGCACGAGGGAGGTCGAGGCCCCGCTAGCTTCGACGACCTCCTGGCGCAGATCACCGCGCGATTGCTGGAGGAAGATCACCACTTCGGCCTGCTCGAACGCCTCGCGCCAGACATCCAGGCGCGCGAACGACAGTTTGTGGTCCACAGCCTGGCGGGGATCCTGGGATATCTCGACAGCGCCCTTTGAGTCGGCGGCGCGAAGGTAGACAGTCCCATGTGAGGCACTTATATTCGGCGCGTTATGACCTCTCTGAGCCTCAGCATCGGCCGGACCGTACTCGGTACTTTGACAGACGCGGGTCGCGGAGCAATGCTCTTCGGCGACATCCTGGCGCAGTTGCCCGCGGCCTGGAAGATGCGGCGGGACATCCTGGCACAGATGCACGTGGTCGGGATCGGCTCGCTGCCTCTGGTGATCACGACTTCTTTCTTCGTGGGCGCGGTGACCGCCGTCCAGGCGGTCTACCAGATGCAGTCTTACGTGCCCATGCAGTTCCTGGGAACCGCCATTTCCAAGTCGGTCTTCATCGAGCTGGGACCGGTGCTGACGGCACTGGTGGTCGGCGGCCGCCTCAGCGCCAACTACGCCGCCGAGCTGGGTACCATGAAGGTCACCGAGCAGCTGGACGCCATGGAGATGCTGGCCATCAACCCGGTCCGGTTCCTGGCCATGCCACGTTTTCTGGCCACGATTATCATGCTACCGGTGATCACCATCTTCGCCGACGCCATCGCCGTCGGCAGCGGATTCTTCATCTCCGTCGTGACCATGGACGTGACAAGCAGCGCATTTGTCGAGGGGCTGCGCATGTTTTTCAAGACGAGCGAGCTGATCAGCGGTCTGATCAAGGCGTTCTTCTTCGGCGGGATCATCGCCATGGCGGGTATCTTCTTAGGCTTCAACACGCAGGGCGGCGCCGAGGGAGTAGGTCGATGCACCATGAGCGCCGTGGTGGGCAGTTGCCTTTCGGTCCTCGTGGCGGATTACTTCCTGGCCGCGGTACTCTTTCAGATTATCTTCGAATGATGTGCGACTGATGATGAACTCGATGTCCACGGAAACCCTGCCCGACTTCCGCCTCGCGGATCCCGCGTCCCACGTGGGCATAGCCCTGCAGGGCATTTCCAAGTCCTTCGGGGACAACCTGGTGCTGGACGGCCTCGATTTCACCATCGCGCGCGGGGAGACCGTCGTCGTCATCGGGCGCAGCGGCGAGGGCAAGTCGGTCATGCTGAAGCACATCGTCAGGTTGTTGGAGCCCGACCGCGGCCGCATCTGGGTCGAGGGTGTGGAGATCACCTCACTGGGCAAGGCTCGGCTCTTCGAGCTGCGCAAGCGATTCGGCATGCTGTTCCAGATGGCGGCCCTGTTCGACTCCATGACGATTTGCCAGAACGTCGGGCTCGGCCTGATCGAGCACAGCCGGCTGTCCAAAGCCGAGTTACACGACCACGCCTGCGAGTGCTTGCGCCTGGTGGGGCTGGAACACGTGGAGGACAAGCTGCCCTCGGAGCTGTCGGGGGGGATGAAAAAACGTGCGGGTCTCGCACGGGCCATCGCCATGCAGCCCGACTACATCCTGTACGACGAGCCGACGACGGGTCTGGACCCCATCACGGCCGATGCCATCAACGAGCTCATCATCAAGCTGCAGGACGAGCTGAAGGTGACCTCCATCGTGGTCACCCACGATATGGCGAGCGCTTTCAAGATCGCCGATCGCATCGCCATGCTGCACGGAGGCAAGATCGTCTACGCCGATCGGACGGACGACTTTCGCCGCACGGACAACAAGCTGGTGCGGCAGTTCATCGAGGGCAGCGCCCAGGGACCGTTGAGCGCCTTCTGAGTCGAGTCGCCCGGACGCTGTCGCGCCGGGCGGCGGTCACTGCCAATCCATACGCCGGGAGTTGAAGGTCATGTCCCAATCCCAGAGGGAAATTCAGGTGGGCCTGGCGGTGATCTTGTCGGTCATCGTTCTGATAGCCGGCATCTTGTGGTTCAAGAATTACCGCTTCGCCGGCGGCGTCGACAGCTACGCGGTGGACTTCTCCACCGTGGAGGGGCTGCAGGTGCGGGACCGCGTCCAGGTGCGCGGC
Organism: uncultured bacterium; assembly: GCA_965369485.1. GTDB lineage: Bacteria > Krumholzibacteriota > Krumholzibacteriia > LZORAL124-64-63 > LZORAL124-64-63 > CBDURX01. Next base: position 10,014 of record CBDURX010000008.1, read on the forward strand.
ATCCGCATGGGGGCGGTGGACGACTTCCAGATCGTCGACGACCACGTGCGGGTCACCTTCCACATCGACAAGGGTGTGCCGTTGCGCGAGGACACCAGGGTCCAGCTGGTGCAGGTGGGCATCGTGGGCGAAATGGTCATAGAGATCGACCCCGGCATGGGCGCGGTGGTGCCGGAGGGTCATGTGTTCCAGGGCAAGGTCGCCATCTCGCTGCTGGCCATGTCCGAATCGGCCAGCGCAGCATTGGACGATCTACGCGGTCTGGCGGGTGATCTGCACGAGCTGGTGGCCGATCTACGGGAGCAGGACCGCATTCCCGGGACCCTGAAGGCGGCCGAGAGCGCCGCCGTCGGCCTGGACGGTCTGCTCCAGGAGAACCGGGAGGATTTCCGAGCCCTGGTGGAGAATTTCCGTTGCACATCCGACGCTCTGCGGGACGTATTGGCAGGTCCCGACAGCAGCCTGGCCCAGGCCATCCACAGCGCCGCGCGAACCTTCACGCGGGCCGACAGTGTCATGCTGAACCTGGAGCAAACCACGGCCGTGCTGGCGGAGGTGGCGGCACGTCTGGAGGCCGGCGAGGGCACGGCCGGCCGGTTGCTGGCGGACGAGAGTCTCTACGCCCGGGCCGAGTCCACCTTGACCGCAGCCAACGCGTTGCTGATTGATGTGCGGCGGAATCCGCGGAGGTACTTTAAATTCAACTTCATCGACTTCTAGAGGAGGAGCGGGGTCAACCAGATCCGGTGGACCGCCGCAGGGCCTCGGAGCCTGAGGCATGAGGAGTTACACATGACCGAGGACGCGAAGAAACTGAAGATGATCGATGCCATCAAGGAAGCGCTCATGGTGGAGATCAAGGGCCAGCAGCTTTACAGCCACGCGGTGACCCAAACCGACGATCCCGCCGCCCGAGCCATGTTTGAGGCGCTGGCCAAGGATGAAGAGGACCATGTTCGCATCCTGAAGGCCCAGTACAAGAGCCTGATGGAGGAGGGGAAGATCGACTTGAGTGTGGTTCATCCCGTCGAGTTGGACCACGGATCTCACCACGTCGTCGACGATGCCTTCAAGAAATCGCTGAAGCGCGGCAACTTCGAGATGGCGGTCATCGGTATCGGCTGTGATCTGGAGAACAAGGCCATCACTTACTACAAGGAACAGGCCAAGCTGACCGATGATCCCGACCTCAAGCAGCTGTTCACCTGGCTGGAGAAGTGGGAGGACGGGCACCTGGAGCAGCTGCTGGAGCTGGAGAAGTACTACCAGGACGGCTACTGGGCCGACCAGGGGTTCTCGCCGATGTAATTCCGCAAGTGGAGCCCGGTCTCTCTGGCCTCTGTTTCTGAAGGACGGCGGGGTGGTGCATCCTGTACCACCCCGGCTTCCTGTTCCGGTCCCTCTGGCCTCGCCGTCCACGCTGGCCTCTAAGTCCCCTCGTCGGATTGTCACAGCTTCTCCACACCGCGATGCTGCTTTGTGAATCTGGAGGAGAGCCAGGCCACCGAGGGTATCCTGGTCTGGAGAGACCGCATGGAGGCGCCGGCGTACTATGTCTCCTCGGGTCTGCGCGTATACGTGCCAGAGTTGGCCCAGACGTGGTAGAATAATCCTGGCAATTCAATCGCGACCGTCGGCAACAGGAGGCGCTCATGAGGACGTATTCTTTCGGCCTGGTTCTACTCTTGCTCCTGGTGAGCACAGCCGTTGCGCAACAGGACGATCTCGCGCTGGTCCTGGTGCAGGACCCTCCCGCGGAAACCGTGGCGAAGCTCCTGGCCGCCGAGGTGATGGTGGTGCGGGACATGCAAAGCTACCTGCTGGTTGCGGCGAGGTCCGGTGACCAGGTCCATCTGGAGCAACTGGGCCTGGACTGGCGACTCCTGGACTCAACCATGGCGGGCAAGACGTATTACAGTGTTGGACTACGGCACGAACGCCAGGTCGCGTGGCTGGAGAATCAGGTTGCCGTGTTGTGGAGCGACGATCACGCGGCCGTCTTCACCGCCACTGCCGCGGAGGCCGGAATGGTGGCGGCCGCGGGACTCGAAATCGCCAGGCTGTTTCTCCGCCCCATCCGCCTGGCTCCTGCCCTCAAACCTTCAGCGGGCAAGAGGCTGGACGAGGCCGACCCGCTGGTCCAGGACATCGTCGACACGGTGTCCGGCATGGCCGTGGACGGTCACGTGCAGCGGTTGCAGGATTTCGTGACCCGTTACGCCACCCACGACAGTTGCCAGGCTGCTGCGGATTACATCATGGCGCAGTTCCAGGCTGCCGGGATCGACAGCGTCTTTTTCCACGAGTTCAGCACTCTGTACAAGCCCAACGTGGTCGCGGTGATTCCGGGCGCGAGCCAGCCCGAAAAGGTGGTGGTGATCGGTGGACACTACGACTCCATCACATCCAACCAAAACAACTGCCCGGGCGCCGACGACAACGCTTCGGGCACGGCCTGCGTGCTGGAGTGCGCCAGGGTCCTGGGAGGTCACCAGTTCGATTACACCATCAAGCTGGTAACCTTCGGCGCGGAGGAGCAGGGATTGATCGGCAGCGAGGCCTTCGCCAGCGACGCCGCGGCGGCAGGTGAGGAGATCGTCGGCGCCGTGGCCGTGGACATGATTGGCTACCTGGCCGGCGGAGATGCCATGGACCTCGACATCGTCGATAACGCCAGCTCCCAGTGGCTGCGCGACCTGGTGATGGACGTGGGTAGCTTGTACGTGCCGAGTTTTCCCTTGGTCGACGGTAGTTTGCCCTTCGGGGCCAGCAGCGATCACGCCTCGTTCTGGGACAACGGCTACGACGCCATCCTCTTCTTCGAGGACACCGGCAATTACAGCCCCTACATCCATACCACCAGCGACATCGTCGGCGTCAGCTACAATGCGCCGGCCCTGGCGGAGCAGTGTGTGAAAGTGGCGGCCGGGCTCGTCGCCACGCTGGCCCGGCCGTTCCGGGTGACCATCGCCCACACGCCGCTGCCTGACACCGAGGACACCGAGAATCCGTACCACGTGCTGGCCGAGGTGACCGCCGCCGGCAGTCTCGAGACCGATTCACTGCTCGTCTACTACGCCACCGGCGATGGTTTCACCACGCTGCCGCTCACGCCCACCGGCGGCGAGAACGAGTTCGAGGCCTTCATCCCCGCCCAGCCCGCCGGGACCTTCGTCGATTATTACCTCTTCGCGCAGGACCGGGAAGGTAACCAGGCACTCCACCCGGCGGGCGCCCCCTCTCTGACCCACCGTTTCTTTGTGGGTGGTCTCATCGTCTTGCTCGCGCACGATTTTGAGACGGACCAGGGATGGAGCGTCGGCGCCGTGGGTGACGATGCCACCACCGGCATCTGGGAGAGAGTCGACCCCAACGGGACCTGGGAGAACGGCGAACCGGTCCAGCCCGAGGACGATCACACACCCGATCCGGGCGTGATGTGCTTCGTGACCGGCAATGCCCCACCCGGGGCGGCCCAGGGGGACAACGACGTCGACGGCGGCAAGACCACCCTCATGAGTCCGACCTTCGATCTCGCCGGCCAGACTCACGTCTGGGTGCGTTACTACCGGTGGTACACCAACCACACGGGCAACAATCCCCACAGCGATACGTGGTCAGTGGAAGTCTCGGCGGATGGGGGGACGCTGTGGAGTCCCCTGGAAACCGTCACCCAGGGTGAGACCGCGTGGGTCCCGGTGCAGCGGTTCTTGCCCGACTTCATTACGCCGACCTCCCAGGTCATGTTCCGTTTCGTGGCCTCGGACGAGGGCTCCGGTTCCGTCGTCGAGGCGGGAGTGGACGACTTCGCGATCCTGGTCTTCGAGGCGCCGGTGACAGCAGTGGAACCGGTACCGGCCGAGCCGGCGAGCGTAGTCGTGCTGGGACCGAACGTACCGAATCCGTTCAACCCTTCGACCACGATCCGCTTCAGTGAGCCAATGCCCGGTCAGAAGGTGTCGTTGCGGATTAACGACCTC
>CBDURX010000009.1:0-13850 GCA_965369485.1 uncultured bacterium
AGAACGGCCAGGTGGGCGGTCCGGATGGCGGGGATGATCTCCTCGATGGGCAGGAAGCCGTCCGAGAACCAGACCTGTTCCTCGAGGCCCAACTCCTGGACCTGCCGGTGGAGTTCCGGCAGCTGATCCCCTTCGCCGAAGATCTGGAAGGTCACGCCCTCCACCGCCTCCCCCAGCTCCGCCAGAGCCGCCACGGCCTGATCCAGGCCGAGGCGGTGGGCGACGGTTCCGTGGTAGATGAGGCGGAAGTCTCCGTCACCGGGGGGAGTGGCGAGGGATGATGTCGCGTACTCCGGCCTGAAATGGGCGTCGTCCGGCAAGTTCAGCAGCACTTCGATCTTCGCGGCGGGAATGCCGTGCCGGGCCAGCAACTCGGCCTTGGGATGCTCGGCGGTCAGGATCCGGTGCGCCAGGCGAGCCGACAGCACTTCCGTCCACCGGATCAGGCGGATCTTCCAGTGATGGGCGGGCAGCGCGAACTTGGTCATGTAGATTTCCGGCATGACGTCGTGGATGTCCAGGATCACCTTGACGCCGGCGAGGCGCGGCAAGAGGCCGGTCAGCACCATGAAGTCCGGCATGGTGTTCACGTGGACCACGTCGAAGGAGTGGTGCCGGTGGTCGCGGAACACGGCTGTAGAGGCCGACCATAGGAATTGCAAGTAGCTCAAGAAGTACCTGGCGGAGCTGTCCCCGCGATACCGGGCGAGCGGGAGCTGGTGCAGGGTGATTCCCTCGATGCGGTCACTACGTCGCTTGCGGTCCTCGGAGAGAGCGTAGAACTGCACGTCCCAGCCCGCCGCACTGGCCAGCGTGGCCTCGCGACGGCAACGGGGGTCGGTCCGATAATGACTGTAGGCCACCATGGCGAGGCGGCCAGTACGGTTGGCGGCTGCGGTCGAGGTGGGCTCGCGGCTCAAGGTCGTTCCTTTCCCACCACCTGATTGGGGCCGGTAAACCCGGTCGTCTTGGGTTTCGAAATCCTCATTCCAGAGTCAGCCACTCGGTCCCGTAGATGGGTCGGGGAAACAGCTTGGGCACCAGGCCGTGAAGGAACTGGCGAAGCTTCAGCGCTACGTGGTTGGCGTCGTGGGCACCGCAGACCGTTCGCAGGTAGCCTTCGAGGGTGTAGATCTGGATCTCGACCTGGAAGCGGTAGGGGGGCTGGTCCGGGTAGGTGCCCGGGATCAAGATGTCCACGTCGCCCTTGAAAACCTTGTAACCCCGGCCCGAGTGGCGGCCGAGGCTGACGCGATCCGCTTCACTGTCCAGGGTGTCGGTCACGTTGCGCCAACCGAACGGGTTGCCGACGGCCTCGTCCAGCAGGGTGAAGAGGTCGTCGAGGGCGTCATCGTCGTGGACGATGAACATGGCGCCCACGAGGTCGGCAATCTCGTCGGGATTGTTGATACCCTTTCTGATCATCTTTGAGAGGATCGAGCCGCTGCTCTGTTGGCGCATGGCGCCCCAGCGAACGCGCTCCAGCACCTGGTGGCGCCCGTCGACGATCTCGAAGGTGACCGGCTGTACGGTCCGCTTGAAGCGGCAGGTGTAGTAGAGGACGTCCAGGGCGATGGTGCGTTCCCCGCGCCGCTTTTCCAGGAAGAGGGAGTGAAAAGTCCAGCGCTGGTCGCCCTCACCGGGGCGGGAGGTGTACTCGATGGACTCACCGTCTTCGCTGATGTGGTAGCCGATTTCCAGGTCGTGGGACTGGCGGATGTGGCGCCAGAGGGTCTCGGTGAGCAGTTCCTCCAAGTACACCTTGTGACGGGGGCCGTCCTGAATGTGGCGGGAGTGGTCGATGTCCAGGAGGAGCTGGGCCAAAGCCAACTTACGTTGCGCTTCGAAGCGGACCCGTGGAGAATCGGTCGCAAAAAAGAGTGTCAGCAGCTCGCGCAGGTCGGTGCACTCGGACACCTCCCGGGCCGGCCAGAGATGCTGCCGGGTCACCTTGGGTAACAGGTTGATGGCCGAGCAGAGGTAGACATCCGCCTCGCACAGGAAGTCCGAGAAGTTCGCCTTGTCCTGATTACAGTCCGGTTCCCCCTCGAGGGGATTAACCATGGGACGCAGGAGCCGGGACGTCTCATGACAGTACGCCTTGTCGTCGTTCCGGATACGGTCGTATGTGGCGCGGATCAACTGCAGAAGGCGGGACGGTTTGTCGGGGAGGTGTGGATCCAACATGGGAAAGGCGGTGTAGTTCACCGCCCATATGTCTTCCCCGTCATTATTCCGGAGATGGCTTGCTTCAACCCATTGATGTCGCATGACTGACCGGGTGTGCTCCCTCCCTTAATCGGGATTAAGCCGGGTCGATCTGTCAGGCCGTGGTATCCAGAGCCTGTGCCAGGTCGTTCTCGAGGTCTTGGTAGTCTTCGCAACCCACCGCGATGCGCACCAGATCGTCGCTGATCTCGGCTTTCCGGCGTTCCTCCGGCGATATACCGGCGTGGGTCATGGAGGCCGGATGTTCGATCAAGGTCTCGATTCCGCCGAGACTGACCGCCAGTGTCGGCAGTTTAACATGATTGATCAGTGCCTTGCCAGCCTCGAGGCCGCCCTTGGTGCCAAAGGAGAGTACGGCACCGGGGCCGCGCATCTGCTTTAGCATCAAGCCGTGCTGTGGGTGGCTCTCCAGGCCAGGGTACCGGACCCAGGCGACCCGGGAGTGGCTCTCCAGGAAACGGGCCAGGCCCAGCGCGTTGGTTTGCGCCCTCTCCATGCGCAAGGCGAGCGTCTTGGCGCCGCGCAGAACCAGCCACGCCTGATGGGGATCCATGGTTCCACCCATATTGTAGTGGACCTTGCGGAGTCTGGCGAGAACCTCCTCTTCCTTGGCTACGATGATACCCGCAACGACATCGGTGTGTCCGTTGATGAATTTCGTCATGATGTGCAGGACGATGTCGGCGCCCAGGGTCAGCGGGTTCTGCAGGTATGGCGAGGCAAAGGTGTTGTCCACGGCGAGGAGCGCACCGCCGGCGTGGGCGATCTCGGCGCACTGCGCGATGTCAGTCATCTTGAGGGTCGGATTGGCCGGTGTTTCGATGTAGACCAGATCGGTGTTAGACCGCATGGCCTGGGCCACGTTCTCGGTCTGGGACGAGTCGACGAAGGTAGCCTCCACCCCGAAGCGCGGGTATTCGGTTTCCAGGACAGTGCGCGAGGGTCCGTAGAGGGAATCGGTGGACACGATGTGACGGCCCTGGCCCAGCATTGTCAGGTAGACGCAGTTGACGGCCGCCATGCCGGATGCCGCGCCCAGGGCACCGCAACCGTGCTCCAGGGCGGCGATGTTGGCCTCGAGGGCCGCCGTAGTGGGGTTACCCAGGCGTGTGTATTTGTATCCGGGAGCGCCGGCAAAGCGCGCCGCCCCCTCGTCCGCGTCCTTGAAAGCGAAGGTGGATGTCTGGTAGAGCGGCATGCTGACGGCGCCCGTGGCCGGGTCGTGCTCCTGGCCGGCGTGGATGATCCTGGTCGATATGCCCATCTTGCTGGTGTCTTTCATCTGACAATCCTTCCTGTCATCCGCGACTCACGACACAACGTCAGGACCGGTCCGCGGGAACCAACGGCCGCTGCTGGTAGTGTCTCTCCGACCGATGGAACTTGTTCTGGGCCGGGAGCAACCCTATAATAGGTGGTCCGACCCCGACAGGCCAATTCTCGAACTCCGGTAAACCCCCATTATTGGAGGTCCTACATGAATGACATGACTTCGCGTCGCGTGCATGCCCTGCTCGTGCCCGGTCTGATCCTGTGCGGGTCGCTGGCCATGGGCGCGTTAGCGGCTCCTCAGGGCGATCCCTGGCCATATCTTCCTAATGACGATATCGGAGCCCGGGAATTCAAGGCTACCCACCCCACCTTCGACGGTCGCGGCGTGGTGATAGCGATCCTGGACACGGGCGTGGATGCGTTCGCTCCGGGCTTGACGAACTGTGCGACGGGCGGCGTGAAGATAATCGATGTGCGCGATTTTTCCACCGAGGGTAGCTGGGAGGTAGAGCCGGCGGAGCTGCAGGAGGATTCACAGGTGGGAGCGCCGGTTTTCCGGCACCCGGACGGATTGCTGTTGCGCGGTGCGGAAGATCTGGCTGTGCCTCCGGACGCCGGCGACCTGACCCGACGGCCGGTGTATATCGGCGTTGTTCCCGAGCAGAGCTTCATCAACAGCCGCCGGGTGACCGACCTCAACGACGACGGCGATCAGACTGACCGCTTCGGGTTTCTGGTCTTTCTGGCCGAGCGCGGGGCCGCGGAGCAGGTCTTGGGTGTGGGTGCGGGGTACGAGATGCTCATGGCGTTGAACGATACAGCCGCCGCCACCATCGACCGCGCGCGCGAGAGTGACCAGGTCTGGCTCGTGGTGGTCGACACCGACGGCGACGGTGACCTCTCCGACGAGACTGTGTTTCGAGATTACCGGGTGAACTACGACACGTTCCGACTCGTCAGCGACAACGCACCCGAGTCTCGCACCCTCATGGCCTGGAGCCTGAACGTCCTGGAGAACGAGAACCAACACGGCGAGCCGTTGCCCCCGACGGTGGAGTTCCACTTCGACGATGGCTCCCACGGTTCCCACTGCGCCGGTATCGCCTCCGGGTACCGGGTCAGTGGACAAGAGGACCTGGACGGCGTGGCGTCCGGCGCCTGGTTGATATCCCTGAAGATCGGCGACAACAGGCTTTCCGGCGGCGCCACCCGAACCGAGTCCATGAAGAAGGCTTACGAGTACGCGGCGGCCTTCGAGGAGAAATACGGCATACCCGTGGTCGTGAACATGAGCTACGGCATCGCCTCGGTGGAGGAGGGTGACGACGCCATGGGCAAGTGGATCGACGAGCTGCTGGCCGAGCACCCGACCCTCTACGTCTGCCAGAGCGCAGGCAACGAAGGTCCCGGCCTCTCCACCATCGGCTTACCAGCTACTTCTTACAGCGTCATCTCCTCGGGCGCCTACCTCTCTGTGGCCACGGGACATGCGCTGTATAACACGCCGCTGGCGCGGCCCACCCTCTTCACATTCAGCAGCCGCGGCGGCGAGACAGCCAAGCCGGATGTGATCGCACCCGGTTCGGCCCTCTCCTCGGTGCCGGGCTACGTGGAGGGTAGCGCTCGGTTCAACGGCACTTCAATGGCCTCGCCCCAGACCGCCGGTGCGGTGGCCTGTCTCGTGAGCGGTGCCCTGCAGGAGGATATGCAACTGCACTGGGGCATGGTCAAGCGTGCCCTCATCGCCGGCGCCACGCGCGTGGACGGTCTGACCCTGAACGACCAGGGCGGTGGCCTGGTGAACATGGAGAACTCATGGAATCTGCTGCAGGAACTGAGCGCGAGCGAGAGCGCCCGCCGGATTCTCTGGTATCGCATCGAGACCGCCTGTCCCTTCCAGGAGGACGATCTCGCCGAGGCGGCCTACTGGCGCACGCCCGGCGGCGTACCCTACAAACCCGAGACGGTCACCTTCACCGTACATCCCGTGTTCCACCCCGACCTGACACCTGATGAGAAAGACACCTTCTTCCGCTCGTTCCAATTCAAGAGTGAGGGCGACTGGTTGCAGGTCATTCCCGGTAAACGGTATATCCGAGGCGACATGGGCATGACGGTCGCCCTGCAGTACGACGGCAAGAAGCTGCAGAAGCCCGGTGCCTACGCGGCGAGGATCATCGCGAGCCTGGACGGAGGCGATCTGAGCGGACTGGCCGCACGCGAGTTCTACCTCTGGAACACAGTGGCCGTGGGCCACGCGTTCGGGCCGCAGAGCGGTTACACGCAGAGCTGGGAGGGCAAGAAGCTGTCGCAGGCCTGGATCCACCGGTACTACGTGGACGTGTCGGCCTCGGCGTCTGCCATGCGTGTGCGGCTGGAGGTCAGCAAGGACACCGGCGCCAGCAAGGGCGCCCGCGTGCGGACGGAGATCTGCGACCCGGAAGGACACGTCCATGGCGGTTTCGCAGGTTACGCTACGCTCGACGGCGATAACATCAAGGACATGACCGTGCTGGCTCCGGACCTGCACCCGGGTACCTGGGAGGTCAACGTCGCCTCGAGCCGCACGGCCCAGGATCTTTCCGACTACCGCCTGACAGTGGCCTTCGACGGCTATGAGTGTGAACCAGAGGTGATCGGCGATCTGGATCGGGATGGCACCGGCGAGGCTGCTGAGGGATCGTTCACGGTGACGCGTGCCTTCGCCGGAGTGTTCAAGGGCAGTACACGCGCCACTATCGACGGGTTTCACAAGACGCGCCAAGTGGAGATCGAGGACACTGACGAGTGGAGTTTCAGCTTCACCCTGGACAGTGTAACTCCGCGCGTCGCCTTCGAGCTGGTCATGGACGAGCAAACCGGCAATCTCTTCACGGACTGTGCCGTGAACATGCTCGACGCCTCCGGTAAGGTCGTCCGGGCCACGGGTTTCAGTGGCCTGAAGGTGACTGCTGGCGTTAGCCTGCCTGACGGACAAGAGTCGGTCTCTTATACGCTGGAGGTGGTAGGTGGATTCGCCCTGAAGGAGGGTATGGCCAAGTGGGGCTTCGAGCTGCAGGAGAAGTACTACTTCGCCACTCCCATCAGTGGCGAGGTCGCGCGGGACGGTGGGGGCAGCATGAATCTCTATTGCGGCGTGCCCACCGAGGTGAATGTGTCCTTCGGGGACTCCTGGCCGCAACCGCCCGAGGGGTTGCATCCATTCGGCGAGGTCCGCTTCTTGGACACGAATCTGGACGATAAGGTGCCCGGCGACAAAGGGGGGCGGCTTGTGCTGGAGGTGCCGATCCGGCTGGAGTAGGTTTCCTCTGCAGCACACTGCTCAACTCCAACCCCACCACATTGGGGCCCGGCTTCATCACGCCTGGCCCCCACCACATCTCGCGACATCGGCGGTGGAGCCAGCAACCATCCTAGTGTTCCGTCATTTCATGGTTGACGGAACACTTGCTTGCTGTGCGGTAGACTGCACGATTCATAGGGCGTGGTGACCCTGCATGTGAATGTGGTGGGGTTGTTGTGAGAAGGAGAGGTCATAGGGATGATAAAACAATGAAGATACCTTCGAAAAATAAATTTATATGGCCATAAATCGATACTCTTGAATCAGAATCCCAAATCTGGTATAGTGCGGAAGGCTCAATGTAGGCTGTGGCAGCTGGTGGGGTGCTGAGGATCACATCCCGTGCAGGTAGGTCTCTTGTGGTGGCTTCGAAAATGTGTCCGGCCCGATTGGAAAGCTAAACGCATGATATTACATGCTAACGGCAACACATTACCGCAAAAACATGGGTCGGATCAGGGCCAGACACAATTTCGAAGCCACTACCAAATTACCGAAAGGGGGGTTCCAGGCAACCATTGCTCCTGTAACACCGATTCGGAAAGAAACCACTTACCGTAACGATGACTGACTGTGACCATCACAGCGATCAAAGGGGGGATCAGCAATGAAGTATATAGTGCTCATGCTGTGCGCATTTGCAGTTCTTACGTTCCAGCCCAATTCTGCGCGGGCTGATTGGTTCGATGGCTTCGAAGACTACGCAGTCGGCAGTGGTCTTCATGGCCAAGGACAATGGTTTGGCTGGGAAAATGACCCGGGCGCTGACGCCTTCGTCTCCGATCTGTATGCCCATAGTGGTCTGAATTCGGCCCAGATCATCTCCACCTCGGACATTGTCCACAGGTACGCGGGCTACACGACCGGCGTGTGGGAGTACATCGCCTGGATGTACATTCCGACACCTTTCACCGGCCAGACGTACTTCATTCTGCTCAACACCTACGCCGGTCAAGAGTCGAACTGGTCCGTCCAGGTGTATTTCACGGAGAGCGTCGTTCATTCAGAATTCGACGATGCGGAGCTCCCAGTGATCACCGACCAGTGGGTCGAGCTGAAAGTGGTGATCGATCTCGACGCTGACATGCAGACCTTCTTCTACGGCGGCACCGTGCTGTATCAGAAGAGCTGGACCGAAGGCGTCAGTGGTGGAGGCGTTTTGAACATCGGAGGCGTCGACCTGTACGGAAACGGAGCCGACACTGTCTACTACGATGACATGTCGCTCTCGCCGCCGGTGGTGTCCGAAGAGTCCGTGAGCTGGGGGCGAATCAAGAACTTGTACAGGTAATCAGAGGAACGGCTGAACTCGACACAGGACCGAGGAACGCGACCAGGGGAGGATTTTCCTCGCAGGCTGGTCCGTTCCTCGGCTCTCGTTGCGCCTCCGCCTCGCTACGGACCTTCATGAATATTGCGGGCGATAGCCTGCACTTCGGTCATGATCTGCGTGAGCCGTTGCATGTGAAGTGGCCGGGAGGACTCCCGCTCGACTTTTTCGCGGGCCAGGACGCGGGCCTCGGGACCCAGGGCCCGGGCGCGTTTCAGACCAGCCAGCAGTGCTTCCGGATTACCGGCGGGGAAGAGAACTCCATCCACGCCGTCCTCGATCAGCTCTGGGATGCCACCGATGCGCGCTCCGGCCACGGGCCGGCCGGCGGCCAGGGACTCCAGCAGGGCCATGGGCGCATTCTCGTACCACTCGGACGGTAAAACGGAGAAGCGGGCACGAGCCAGGGCTCGGCGCAACTCTGCAGGTGGCAGCGGACCCAGGATCTCGATCCTCTCGAGCTTCAGCTCCTTCACCAGGCGCCGCAGCTCATCGTCCCAGGGACCGCTGCCGGCAACGAGCAAGGTCGGCACGGTTTCGCGCGGCGCTGAGCCGATTCCGGAGGCGGCGTCTGCGCGCTCCCAGAGCGCCTGCGCCTGGAGCAGGGTGGCGAGTCCCTTTTCCCGGGAGATACGTCCGAAGTAGATGTAGGCGTCTTCTGGCTCCGCTTCTGCCGGCGTCCACTGCTGGGTGTCGACGAAGTTGGGCAGGTAGACCAACTTATCTCGTGGATATCCCCACTCCGCATACTTCTCCCGGTAGAACCGGCTCGGACAGATGAAGCGGGCGACGTACCGCTCGTAGAGCCGCCGGTGGCTCTGGTGCCAGGTCTCCATGGCGGCGAGCAGCGAGGCCGCCCGGGAATCCTTGACGCACCGTCCCCGGACCGCCTCGTGAAAACGGCCGCCCCGACACTGTTCACACACCTGCCCGTTGCGTAGCATGTGGATGGCCGGGCAAAGCAACCGCAGATCGTGCAAAGTCATGACCACCGGCACTGCGTGCCGCGCCAGGACCGGTAGGATCGACGGGCTGAGATGATGGTAGATGTTGTGCAGATGGGCCACGTCGGGCTGCACCTCGCGCAGCAAGGCGTCCAGCCTGGCCGCCGCCTCCCGGTTCCAGATCAAGGACACGGCGTCGCTCCACAGCCGGCTCGTCCAGCGCGGGGTGGAGTAGTCCCTGGCCTTCACGAAGTAGGAGTGCCATGGGGAGGAGTGGGCGTCGGCGTCGGCGATGGCGAAGGGAACCACCAGCCAGCCGGTCCGGCCCATGTCCTCCTCTTCCTGCAGGATGTAGCGACCGACACCGCCGGCGGGTCCGGTGTCGTGGTAGAACTTGTTCACCAGGAGCAGGGTGCGGACCGCCATCGGATCCCCTTTCCAGACAAGTGTTTCCTGCAACTGCTATCATACCCGAAGGTGCAGGCCGCAAAAAAGAGCTTTCCTGTGATAATCTGCTCAAATTCTTGTAAAAAAAGGCGATAGAGATGGAGACGAAAACAACCCTTGTCTATCCTTGTGCCCGCGTGTGTCGGTAACCACGTGTGTTGGGAACGACTTATATGATTCCTTGGTGGCAGCAGCTCAACTTCCTGATCAAGCACCAGCTCTACGTACGTATCCTGCCGGTCGTGGTGGTCGCCGTGATTGCTGTCGGGCTTTTCAGTGGGCGTCTCCTGACCAGTCGCGCTGTCAACACCTACCTGGAGCAGAAGACCGAGCAGCAGGGGGCGATCCTGGCGGAAGTCATGGGCCGGATCGGAATGCGCGCCCTCGCCGCTGAGGCGCACAAGGACGAGAACCTGGCGTTGGGGGAGCAGCCCGGTAACGGCAGCACGCTGCGTGAGAGACACCTCCTGGAGGGATTCCGCGACCTGGGAGGTGTGTTGGGAGGGGGCTTGGTCCCCATCTCTCCCACCACCATGGTCGATTCGATCACCATCATGCTGGTGCCGGATCTGGATTTGCCGGCCAATCAGGATCTGCTGGCGGAGTGGGGAAACAGTCAGTGGCGGAGCTGTTTGAGCACGGACTGGTCGGCAATGACCACGTCCATCAGCTGGCCCGGCGGTCCCCACGTGGCCCACGTGGACAAGTTCCATTCCCTCTGGATTTTCCAGCCACTGGAACTGGTTCGCGCAGGGGAGACTCCGGTAAAGGCCTGGGAGGAGGAAGTGTCGCCGGAAATCGTGCCACTGTTGCCGGTGATCGTTCATGAAGAAAGACCCTGGACCGATCGCGCCGTTATCGATGGGGGCAGGCAGCAGATCCTGCTCCTGCTCGATGTGGACTACCTGGTGGCGGAGACCGCACTGGCCACCAGTGGTCACGGAGGCGCGGGGCTGCTGCTGGACACCACAGGGAGGTTGCTTTTCGCTAGCGTGGACTCGCTCAGGGCAGGTTACGATCTCACCTCGGAAGACCACGAAGTGTTCCCGGGCGTGGACGGACCGACCCTGGGCTCTTTCTTGAAGCACCCCAGTGGGGACCAGGCACATGTTTACCTGGGACGCAAGTGGAACCCCTATGTGTTCATCCTGGCCCAGCGGCCCGAGTTGCCATTGCTGGTGGTCTCGGCCATGCCTTTCTCACAGATCCACGGCGGCATAATTCTCTACACGGTCATCGTGGTGTTGATGGCCGTCATCGCACTGCTCGGTTCGGTCCTGGCCATCACATCCGTGGGTGAGGTCCTGTCGGGTCGCATGCAGGCCATGGCGGTCAACATGGAGGAGGTCGCCAAGGGCGACTACACGCGACGCATGTCCGTCGGCAAGGAGGACGAGGTCGGCCGCCTGGTCCGCTACTTCAATCTCATGACCGCAGCCCTGGACGAAGCACACACGGAGTTACGCGAGAAAACCCAGCGGTTACGCATCGCCCTGGCGCGGATGACGCGCCTGGACAAGGCCAAGGACGACTTCCTGGCTCTCATCTCCCATGAGGTGCGCACGCCGTTGACGTCCATCATGGGTGGCGTGGAATTCATCAAGATGGTTCTGCCCACACTCAGTGAGGAGCAGAGGAAACTGCTCGAGCAGATCAACCTGATCGAAATCACCCAGATCATCGAGAGCAGCGGCCACAGGCTGAGCGAGGTCATGAACGACGCCATCATGATGACATCTCTGCAGTCCTCCGACAGGAAGGTCGATTTCTTGCCGGTGCCCATAAACGACATGTGCGAACTGGTTCTCAGCGGCTTGCAGGACGCCATTGCCAGCAAAAGGCTGACGATCACCAACGAGCTGGCGGACGATGACAGCTGGTGCGTCCTCTGCTCTCGAAATCTGATGATCACCGCGCTGGATAAGCTGCTGCGCAACGCCGTTCAGCACAACCACGAGGGTGGCCAGGTGCGCATCACCGAGGTGAACGAGATCGTGGGCATGAGCGGCGCCGAGGAGCTCCTGTGCGAGAAGAGTCAGCACGAGCTGGTCCAGCAACCAGCCTTTGCCTCCTGGCAGGATAAGGATATTCGCTGGCGCATCCTCCTGATCTACAACAGTGGCGAAACCATTCCGGAGGAGAAACGGGAGAGCCTGTTCCGAAAGTTCGAGATGGTGGGGCACATCGAGCACCACCAAAAGGGCTCCGGTCTCAGCTTGCCCATCGTGCAGGCCGTCATGGAGAACCACGGCGGCAAGATCTTCGTGCAGAGCATCAAGAATGATGGCAACTACTTCTACCTACTTCTGCCGACCCTGGATCTGGTGCCCGGTCGAGGGAACGGGAGCGACTCAGGGGAGCAGCAGCGGTACGGTGTCGGCGGCACTCCCAGGCACGAAGAGGTCCATCTGGTGGGAGATCGCGCTGGGTTCGACGTTGAATTCGAGCATACGCGCTCCTGACTCGCGTGCCATCGCCGCCAGCCCCGCGGCGGGATGAACCGCTCCCGAAGTTCCGATCACCAGGAACAGATCGCATTCGCTGGCCGCCCTCGCCGATGTCTCCAGAACCTCGGGATCGATCTGCTCACCGAACCAGACCACACCCGGCCGCAGCAAACCGTGGCACTCCTCGCAGCGGGGCAGGATGGGGATCGGCACCCGCTCGTCTCTCTGCTCCCGGCCACAGGAGAGACAGCGTACTTTCCAGATGGTTCCGTGGAATTCCAGCACGTTATGGCTGCCTGCCCGTGTGTGCAGTCCGTCCACGTTCTGAGTGACGATCTTCACCAGTGAGACCTCACCGAGCTGGGCCAGGGCCAAGTGGGCCGCGTTGGGTTCGGCGGCGGCGATCAATCCCCGGCGCCAGTCGTACCAGCGCCACACCAGTTCCGGGTCCTGGTGAAACGCTTCGGGGGTCGCCAGTTCCTCGGGACGGTAGTTGTTCCAGAGGCTGTTCTCGTTGCCGCGGAAGGTGGGGATACCGCTGGCGGCGGAAATGCCAGCGCCGGTCAGGACCGTGATCCTCGTGGTGGAAGTCAGGGAGTCGCGGATTTGGGCCAGGGCTGCATGGGGTATGTCCGACAAGATGTGACCTCCGGGTCCGGCGGTTGCGTTGCGGCCGTTTCTCGTTCATGATCCTTCCAGAGCGGGTGGGTTGTCAACTCGAGGAGAGGGAACAGGTGAATTCCTGCAGGCCAGGATCCGGAGCCGCCGCTACGAGGACGCGGGAGAGAGTTGCGGGCCGGCGGCCGCCTGCCTGGCGGCGGGCGGGCATGGCCCTCGTCGTGGTCTGCAGTCTCGCTGCCGCCCTCGCCGCCTCCCAGCCCGATGCCCACGCCGACGCTCCTCCCACCAACCACGCCGACCGTTTCACCTCGCGCCCGGCAGTGGTGGTTCACTTCGAATGGGATGGGCCGGTTGGTGAGTCCGCGGTCACGCGCTGCCGCTCCGCTCTGGAGCGCCGTGGTGGCGAGATCGTCACGGCCCTCGTTCCGGACAGTCTGGAACCCGCCCCGGTCAGGTGCCTCTTGCTGAGCACGGCGGCATTCCAGCGTCACTTCGCGAAGGGTGTGCCGGACTGGGGCATCGGCGTCGCTACGCCTGACGGACGCACCATCGCCTTGGATTACGAGCGTGCGCCGGGTATCGGTCGGAGCGTCGAGGAGATCTTCCTGCACGAGTTGACTCATGCACTGCTGTTTCAGGTTGTGGAAGAAGTCTGGTTGCCCACCTGGTTCCATGAAGGGTCTGCCATGTGGCACTCGGGGGAGTGGCGATTCGTCGACACGGTGGCGGTGGTGCTCACTGGCAGCCTACCACCGCTCTGGAAGTTGCAGGGCCGCTTTCCCGCCAACGCGGCCGCGGCCGACCAGGCCTACCGGACGAGCCTGTTGGCTTACGAAGCGTTGCGTAAGGAGTACGGTGCGGACGTTGGGGCTCGCCTTGTCGCCGCCACGAGCCGCACACGCGATTTCGAGAGCGCGTTCATAGCGGTGACCGGCGAATCGGTAGACGATTTCGCGGACCGCTTCGCCTCCACCATGAAATTGCGCTTCGGTTGGCTGTTCACCGTGACGCGCTGGCCCACCCTCTTTGTCCTGATGGCAATTGTTTTTTCATTGGGCGCTGTGAACCGCATCCTGCGCAAGCGCCGCCGCCTGGCCGCCATGCCTGACGATCCGTACGAGGAAGATATGTAGTATCCCGTCAACTCGTGGTTGATGGAACACTAGTCCCAAAACAAGCGATGATTTATTACCTCCGAGGTGTGCTGCCAGCATCCC
>CBDURX010000010.1:0-13281 GCA_965369485.1 uncultured bacterium
TGTCGCTCCCCGGCTCTTCTGAGGTCGCACGAGACCCACCCTGGCACGAAGGGCCCGGTAGCATTTATCTTGTGCCTTCGAAATTGTTTCTGGCCAGTTCCTTTCGTCCATAGCAGGGCCAAACGTAAAATAACTCAGTTTATATATCAAAAAGATCGTTTTCTTTCTTGGACAGGCACAATTTCGAAGGCACAGAATTCAAGTCACCCGATATGGTCCGATAAGAGAAACAGCCGAGACCACTGTTGGTACCAACTCTCCGGGAGAGCTACATGCGTTCCATAAAGAAATTCGTAGTCACGCCCAGCCTGCCACCCAAGCTGCAACCGCTGCTGGATATCGGCCGCAACCTCTGGTGGACCTGGAACCCGGAAGCCATCTTCCTGCTTCGCCGCGTCGACCCCGACTTGTTCGAAAGCACCAGCCACAATCCCATCGCAGTGCTGGGCAGCATGTCCGCCGAACGGGTGGATGCGCTGACAAAGGACACGGCTTTCCTGGCGCACCTGGACCGCGTCAAGACCGAGCTGGACCGCTACCTGAACTTGCCTACCTGGTTCGACAACGAGCACGCAGACCTCAAAGACAAGGTCATCGCTTACTTCTCCTTCGAGTTCGGTTTGCACGAGTCACTGCCCCTCTACTCGGGCGGCCTGGGGATCCTGGCCGGCGACCACGTGAAATCGGCCACCGACCTCGGACTGCCGCTGGTGGGAGTCGGCCTGGCTTATCAGTACGGATATTTTCGCCAGTACCTCAACCACGACGGGTGGCAGCAAGAGGATTACAAGGTCAACGACTTCTACAACATGTCCATCGTCCTGGAACGCGATGAGGAAGGCCGACCCCAGACCATCGCGGTGGAATTTCCCGGGCGCACTGTGACCGCTCAGATATGGCGGGTGCAGGTGGGCCGCATCCCTCTGTTCCTGCTCGACACCAATCTGCCCCAGAACATCCCCGCGGATCGGGCACTGACCAGTAAGCTTTACGGCGGCGACGAGGAGATGCGGCTCCAGCAGGAAATCTTGCAAGGGATCGGCGGCATGCGCGCGCTGGCCAAGCTGGGTCGCCTACCGGACGTCTGCCACCTCAACGAGGGCCACTCGGCGTTTCTCGCCCTGGAGCGCATACGAAACCTGATACAGAGTGAGAACCTCTCCTTCGAGGTCGCCTTCGAGCTGGTCCGGGCCACCAACGTGTTCACCACCCACACACCGGTCCCGGCGGGGAACGACTCCTTCACTCCCGAGCTCATTCAAAAGTACTTCAGGAGCATGGCCGACGATCTCGGGATCGGCATGGACAGGTTGATCAGCCTGGGGCGCGAAGTCCCGGCCAACGCCGCCGAACCGTTCTGCATGACCGTCTTGGCGTTGCGCCTCTCCCGGTTTGCCAACGGCGTCAGCGAATTGCACGGACAGGTCTCCCGCAAGATATGGCAGAGGATCTGGCCGGGCGTGCCCGTCGAGGAGATCCCCATCACCCAGGTGACCAACGGCATCCACACCCAATCCTGGAACTGCTCGGAGATTGCCCGTCTCTACGAACGTTACCTGGGAACTCGCTGGTACGAGGAGCCCACCAACCAGATGGTGTGGGAGCGCGTCAACCTCATCCCCGATGCCGAACTGTGGCGCAGCCACGAGCGCATGCGCGAGCGGCTGGTCGGCTACGTGCGGCGACGGCTGCGGGAGCAGCTTCAGCGGCGCGGCGCCAACCGATCCTGGATCAGGCAGGCGTCGGAAGTGCTGGACCCCGAGGCGCTGACCATCGGCTTCGGACGCCGCTTCGCCACCTACAAACGGGCCGGCCTGATCCTGCGAGATCCCGATCGGCTCATGCGCATACTCAACCAGCCGGAGCAACCGGTCCAGCTCATCTTCGCCGGCAAGGCCCACCCCATGGACCATCCCGGCAAGGAACTCATCCGTCAGCTCATCCACCTTTCCCAGCGTGCCGAGTTCCGCAAGCGGATCGTCTTCGTCGAAAACTACAACATCGAGGTGGCGCGCTACCTCGTTCAGGGCGTTGACGTCTGGCTCAACACCCCACGCCGCCCCCTGGAGGCGAGCGGTACATCCGGCATGAAGGTGCCAGTCAACGGCGGCATCAACCTTTCCATCCTGGACGGCTGGTGGTGCGAGGGCTACCACGGCGACAACGGTTGGACCATCGGCGCCGGCGAGGAATACGACGACCACGCTTACCAGGATGAGGTGGAGAGTACGGCTCTGTACGATCTCCTGGAGGCCGAGATCATACCCTTGTTCTATGAGCGCAGCAGTGACGGAGTGCCGCGGGAGTGGTTGCGCATCATGAAGAACTCCATGCGCACCGTGATCGCCGAGTTCAACACCAACCGCATGGTGGAGGAATACACCAAGCGGTTCTACATCCCGTGCCTGTACAATGCCGATCGCCTGCAGGCGGACGATTACAGCGGTGCCGGAGAGCTGGCCGCATGGCGCGCGAAAATGGCCACGCACTGGCACGAGGTCCGCGTGGAAACGATCGCTGTCGCCAGCGACGAGGCTTTGCCCATGGGCTCGCGGTTGCCCGTCACGGCCAGTGTCAGGCTCGGCAAAATTGCGACGACCGACGTCCTCGTGGAGATCTACCACGGCCTGCTCAACGTCCAGAACGAGATCATCAATGGTGAGACCACCACCATGCTCCCCCAGGACGAAGCGCAGGGCGACGTGGTGACATTTACAGGCGAGATTCCCTGTCGCCGTTCCGGTCAACGCGGTTTCACCGTGCGTGTCGTGCCACGCATCGAGAACTTCCCCCTCGACCGGTTCGAGACCGGGCTGATCTGCTGGTGGCAGGACGACGGGCGTCGGAAGTCCGACGAGACGGCCGCCACGCCCAGTATGGAAGTGCCCGCGAGCTGAGCCCTACAACAGGGATCATGCTCCTTTGCCAGGATTTCAGGACAGTCCTGGTACGATCTTACGCAGCTCTGCCACGTAGCGCTCGAATCGCCGACGCCCGTCGGCCGTAACCCGGACGACAGTCTGCGGCCGCTTCCTCACAAAACGTTTCTGCAGGGAAACCATGCCGCCTCGCTCGAGACGGGTCAGGTGGACCGAGAGGGTCCCGTCCGTCAATCCCAGCGCGGCACGCAACTCTGTGAAGGTTGCACTCACTGTGTGGGACATCAGGTAGGACAGGATCAATAGACGCACGCGCCCGTGTATCAGGGGCGCGAGAGGGGGAGAGCCCCCTGTCGTGGGCACGTTTTTACGCGCTCGGGTCACGCCCCTCGGCCTCCTTGCCCGGGCGTTAGCCTGCGTCGTCTTTCGGCATGGGGGGAGGCCGCCTACCTCCCCCCGCAGTGGTCCATCTCAATGTGACGGAGCTCCGGTTTACCCACACCGCTCCTGCTTGTGAAGGCAACCGAGGGGGGGCAAATTTCCACACCCAGGACCAAGTGCCCCCCCTGAATAGAGCCGGTCGGGGTTCCGTCCCCGACCCCTTGCGGGGGTCCTCGGCCGTCA
Organism: uncultured bacterium; assembly: GCA_965369485.1. Lineage (GTDB taxonomy): Bacteria > Krumholzibacteriota > Krumholzibacteriia > LZORAL124-64-63 > LZORAL124-64-63 > CBDURX01. The sequence goes on from CBDURX010000010.1 coordinate 3,504, forward strand.
ACCGCTGCTTCGGCCGTGCTCCGTCTGGACCCGGCGCTACCCAACAAGATAGACCGTCTCTCCTTGGAAGTGCGTGCGGGCCGGAATCCTTTTCGACCCTGCACTCACCACATACCAGATACTTGAATATTCCAAGTACTTCATTTAGTCAAGTAAAACTTCAGAATACTTTTTACGGCCCGCCCGATTCTGCCGGCTCTTGTACTCGCCGCGAGGACGAAACCCCTCGGTCTTCACCATCAGACTGGCGAAACAGCGGTTTGGAATTCACTTCCAACACGCCTATCTTAGGTGCCGGATGCACTAACCTGAGTTTTTGTCCGCGTGTCTCTGAGGCGATCCGGGGCTGGATCGCGGAGGGAGTGTGATATGAAGAGTGCGACGCTCATCGAGATGGAAGATCGCTACGGGGCTCACAACTATCACCCCTTGGACATCGTCATCAAGAGAGCCAAGGGAGTCTGGGTGGAGGATGTCGAGGGCAAGCGGTACATCGATTTCCTGGCGGCTTACTCCGCCGTCAACCAGGGTCACTGTCACCCCCGCCTGCTGAAGGTCATGAAGCGCCAGGCCGCCAGGTGCACCCTGACCAGCCGCGCCTTCCGCAACGATCAGCTGCCGCTGTTCTGCAAGGAGATCGCCAAGCTGACGGGATACGAGAAGGTACTGCCCATGAATTCGGGCGCCGAGGCGGTGGAGACGGCCCTCAAGGCCGCCCGGAAATGGGGTTACACGGTCAAGAAGATCCCCAAGAACAAGGCCGAGATCATCGTCTGTTCCGACAACTTCCACGGCCGCACCACGACCATCGTGGGCTTCTCCACCGAGGAGCAGTACAAGGAAGGATTCGGACCCTTCACTCCCGGCTTCAAGATCATCCCGTTCGGTGACACCGCCGCACTTGAGAGAGCCATCACCAGGTACACTTGCGCCTTCCTGGTGGAACCGATCCAGGGCGAGGCCGGCATCATCTTGCCACCGAGCGGTTTCTTGAAGAAAGCCGCGCAGATCTGCAAGAAACAAAACGTGCTGCTCATCTGCGACGAGATCCAGTCGGGCCTCGGCCGTACCGGTAAGCTGTTCGCCAGCGAGTGGGAAGATGTCCGCCCGGACGGCATCATCATTGGCAAGGCGCTGTCCGGCGGCTTCTATCCGGTGTCGGCGTTCCTGACCAACAAGGAAGTTATGGACGTGTTCAAGCCCGGTGATCACGGCTCCACCTTCGGCGGCAACCCGCTGGGTATCGCCGTGGCCCGCGAGGCGATCAAGGTTCTCCAGGAGGAACAACTGGTCCAGAAAAGCGCCAAGCTCGGACCGTGGTTCATGGCAAAACTGGCCACCCTCAAGTACCCCAGCATCGTTACCGTGCGCGGCAAGGGATTATGGATCGGCCTGGTGTTGAACCAGAAGGCACGTCCCTACTGCGAGGCTTTGCAGAAAGAAGGACTCCTGTGCAAGGAGACCCACGAGAACGTGATCCGCTTCGCCCCGCCGTTGTGCATCACCAGGAAGGAACTGAACAAGGCCTTCAAGCGGGTAGCAAAAGTTTTCGCCAGGATCGACGGCAAGGCCGTGGTCAAGGCCAAAACCAAGGCCAAGGCCAGAACCAAGGCCAAGACCAAGGCCACGGTCACGGCCAGAGCTTCCTGACTGCGCCACGTTAACCCGATGCGGAGCTGCAACATGCCCCCGAGGAGCGACCTGCTGTTTCTTACTTTTTTGTTCTGCTTCACGCTCACTTGTATCGGCCTCGCCGGTCTCGCCGGGGGCAATGACACTGCCCCCGCCACCGGCCCACCACCGCCCGCCGCTGCGGTCTATGACCGGATCATCAGTGCAGCTCTCGCCGACAGCTACGCCTACGAACGCCTGCAAGAGCTATGCGACACGATAGGACCCCGCCTGTGCGGCTCGCCCCAGATGGAGAGTGCCATCGCCTGGGCAGTGGAAGTCATGCAGCGGGACGGTTTCGATCGCGTCTGGACCGAGCCATTCACGGTGCCGCACTGGGTGCGCGGCAAGGAGTGGGCAGAGGTCACCGCTCCCACCCCGTTCAAGCTGACACTCATCGGCCTGGGGCGCAGTGTGGGCACGCCGTCCGCGGGGATCGAAGCGGAAGTCCTGGCGGTGAAAGATTTCGCGGAGCTGCGGGCACGTGCTGGTGAGGTCGCCGGCAAGATCGTCCTCTTCAACCCTCCCTGGGAAGGTTACGGCAAGACAGTGCGCTACCGCGTCGACGGCGCCAGCACGGCAGCCGAGCACGGCGCCGTGGCCTGCCTGATCCGCTCGGTGACCGATTACAGCCTGGGCGCACCACACACCGGTGTGATGGCCTACGCCGATAGTGTGCCCAAGATTCCCGCCGCCGCCCTGACCGTCGAGGACGCCGGCCGTCTCTATCGCCTGGCCCAGCACGGTCTACGACCGCGCGTACGTCTCTACATGGAGGCGCAGATTCTGCCCGACACCGAAACGGCCAACGTGTTGGGCGAGATCCGCGGCCGCGAGAAACCCGCAGAGATCGTCCTGATCGCCGGTCATCTGGACTCGTGGGATACCGGCACCGGCGCCCACGACGACGGCGCCGGCAGCGTCATCGCCATGGCGGCAGCCCACCTCTTGAAAAGTCTCGACCTGATCCCCCGGCGCACGGTGAGAGTCGTGCTCTACGGCTGCGAAGAATACGGACAGGTTGCTGGCGACGCCTACCTGGACAGTCACGTGAACGAGATCGACCGGCACGTGGCCGCCATCGAGAGCGACTCGGGAGGTTTTGCGCCACGCGGCTTTTCGGTGCGGAGCGACTCCCTCGTCCTGGCGCGGGTGGCGCAGCTGGCGAGGCCACTGGCGATGGTGGGCGGAGACAGTGTCTGGAGTGGCTGGTCCGGGGTCGACATCCACCCTGTGGTGGAAAAAGGCGTCCCGGGCATCGGCCACCGCACACGCTCGGAAGACTACTTCCACTACCATCACAGCCCGGCCGACACCTTCGACAAGATCGACCCCAGCGCTCTGGCACGTAACGTGGCCGCTGTCGCAGCTCTCCTGTACGCCATCGCCGACGACCCCGTCCCCCTGCGCGACCTCGCGGGAGTGCAGTAATGGCCGGTTTCTGGCAGCGCATGCGTAGCATGGGCCACCGCTTTGAGGACGGGCACAACCCGATCCTGGATGGGCCGGTGGGCAGCACCCTGCTGGGCCTGAGCATACCCATGATCATGGCCATGTTTCTGGTGACCGGATTCGGCCTGGTGGACATGCTCTACCTGGGCCGTTACAGCAAGGAGGCCCTGGCCGCCGTCTCGGTGGCCTTTCCCGTCACCTATCTCCTGTTCACGCTGACCGGCGCCCTCGGCACGGCCGCCGCTTCCCTCTGCTCCCGGCTCATCGGCGCGGGCGAGGACCGCCAGGTGCGCAATCTGGTCCTGCACGTGCTACTGGTCGTCTTCGTCCTTTCGCTGGCAGTGATTCCCGGCGGCATCTTATTGCTGCGGCCCATCATCGGCGGCCAGAACGCCTCACCGGAAGTTGTGGAGAGTGCCATCCGTTACGGCAAGATCATTTTTCTGGGCGCGCCGTTTGCCATGATCCCTATGTCCATCAACTCCCTCTACCGCAGCGAGGGGGACTCGATCTTCCCGTTCAAGATCATGGCCACGGCTCTCTCCTTCAACATCATCATGAATCCGTTTTTCATCTTCGGCTGGGGGCCCTTCCCCGAGCTAGGCGTCAGGGGTGCAGCCGTCACTACGATCGCGGGATTCGTGCTTGCGACCATTCTCGTGCTGCGGGAGCTGCAAAACCGGAAGCGCAGGGTGCGCTGGGACCGCAGCGCCTGGCGTTTCGATTCCGCCCTGTTGCGTGACCTGGGCAACGTCGCCGCCCCCGCCATGGTGGCCAACGGGTCTACGCCCGTGGCAGTGTTCGTCATCAACGGTCTGCTAGCCCCATACGGGACGGAGGCCCTGGCCGCCTTCGGTGTCGGCATGCGCCTTTTGAGTTTCGTGTTCCTGCCTACCCTGGGCATCTCCATGAGCATGATGATCATGGTGGGCCAGAACCACGGCGCCGGGTATCGACTACGGGTGCGCAAGATCACCTACACGACTCTCGGCTTCGCCCTGTCCCTCCTGGCTACTCTCGCGCTACCGATCATCCTCTTCCCCGCCTTCGCCCTGTCGTTGTTCACGAACGATGCCGCCGTCATCGCCGCCGGTCTGGGCATGGCCCGTTTCGTGACCATCGCCCGGCCCATGCTCAGCATCGTCAACATCACCGCCCTGTGGTTCCAGGCCCGGGGCCAGGGGATGGCCGGCATGATGCCCAACCTGTTGATGCGGGTAGTGCTGGAGCCGCTGGGCCTCTATGTGGGCCTGCGCTTGACCGGCGAGCTGCTGGGCGCCTGGCTCGGCATGGCCGTGGGCGGTTTCCTGGGAGGCAGTATCTGCCTGATCATCCTGTTGTGGCGCCTGGCGGTCTACGTCCGCGCGGGCCGGGAGGTCCCCTCCGCGTCGGCTGCTTTTTGAACAGACAAGGTGGTCTGCGGCAAGATGAAACACGTTACCGGTTCATGCGTACAAAGACCTTGTTTGCCCCGGGTTATACTTCTTGGCATAGAGTGTTCTCATGCTTCCTGTGGAGGTTTTCCATGAAAGTCCTCGCGCCCCTGACCATCCTGCTGCTGGCGGTGACGGCCGCCGGCTGGTGCGGTGCAACTGATTTGCCCGACGAGAACGACATGCGCTTGTTGCGGACGCCCGACATTTACGGCGAATGGATCGCCTTTTCCTACGGCGGCAACCTGTGGATCGTGGGGGCGAACGGGGACGAGGCGCGGCGCCTGACCAGCCACGTCGGCTACGAGAGCAACCCCAAGTTCTCTCCCGACGGAAAGCACATCGCCTTCCAGGGCGATTACGACGGCAACCGGGACATCTTCGTGATCCCGGCCGTGGGCGGTGAGCCGGTGCGCCTGACCTATCACCCCGGACGTGACCGCATGATCGACTGGCAACCAGACGGTGCGTCCGTACGTTTCCAGTCCGGCCGCACGAACCACTCCGGCCGTGACGTACGGCTCTGGACCGTACCGGTGGCGGGCGGTCTGCCCACACCGCTGATCATGCCCACCGGCGGCCTGTCCAGCTACTCCCCCGACGACCAGCGAATCGCCTACAACCGCATGACGCGCGAGCACCGGACCTGGAAACGCTACAAGGGGGGCATGGCCCAGGACATCTGGATCTACGACTTCGAGGCGAACGACACCCAGCGGGTGACCGACTGGGCCGGCAGCGATAACTTTCCCATGTGGCACGCCGACATCATCTATTACACCAGCGATCAGACGGGGCGGTTACAGATCTGGGCCTACGACCTCGCCACCGGGCAGCACCGCCAGGTCACCAGCCACAAGGAGTACGATGTCAAGTACCCCAGCCTGGGACCCAACGCCATCGTCTACGAGAATGGCGGCTGGTTGTACATCCTGGATCTCGCCACGGAAAAGAACCGCAAAATCACCGTCTCCTTGCATGACGACCGGATCTACACCCGACCTGCCCGCAAGGAGGTGGCGAAACTCATCAATGCCGGCGACATCGCCCCCGATGCCAAGCGAGCCGTTTTCGGCGCCCGCGGTGACATCTTCACCCTGCCCGCCGAGAAGGGCAACGTCCGGAACCTGACCAGCACACCCGGAATCCGCGAGCGCAACCCGGTCTGGTCGCCAGACGGCAAGTGGATCGCCTATTTCAGCGACGAGTCCGGCGAGTACGAGATCTACCTGCGGCCTAGCGACCGCAAGGGTGAAACGAAGCAGCTGACGAAGAAGACCAAGTATTACCCACTGGAGATGGTATGGTCGCCCGACAGCGAGAAGCTGCTGTTCAACGACGCCGCTATGAACCTCTACTGGGTCGACGTCGAGCGCGGCAAGGTCAAGCAGATCGACCAGAGCGATAGCGACGAGATCGACGATTACGCGTGGAGTCCCGACAGCCGCTGGGTTGCCTACGCCCGGGCCGAGACCAACCAATTCCGGTCCATCTTCCTCTACAACCTCGAGGACAACGAGATCACCCGGGTGACCACCGACTTCACCGATGACACCAGTCCCACCTTCGACTCCGCGGGGAAGTACCTCTACTTCACCTCGAGCCGTCACTTCAACCCGACCCTCGCCGGCTACGATCGCAAGCCGTTGTGGACCAACCAGGACGGCCTGTACCTCGTGACCTTGCAGCAGGCCGAGCCCAATCCCTTCGCCCCCGAAAGTGACGAGGTGGGGGATAAGGAAGACGATGAGAACGAGGAAAACGGTGACGAGGCAGAGGAGGACGAGGATGGTGAGAAAGAGGATGCCGAGGAGGAAGAGCCCGAGACCGAGATCGATCTCGAGGGCATCGGCGGTCGCATCGTCGAAATGGACGTCGAGCCCGGCAACTACTTCGACCTGGAAGCCGCCGAAGGCAAGCTGTTCTATTTGAGCCGGCCTCTGCAGCCCGGCGGCCGCCGCGGCGGCCAAGGCTCGCACACCTCGCTCATGGTCTTCGTCATGGAGGACCGCGAAGTCAAATCCGTGCTCGAGAAGGTCTCCGACTACACCTTGTCCGCTGACGGCGAGAAGATCCTCTACGGCAGCGACGAGAGTTTCGGCATCGTCGATGCAGCTCCGGAGCAGAAGCCGGCCGAGAAACCGCTGCGCACCGACGAGATGGTAGCCAGAGTCGACCCGCGCGCCGAGTGGGAACAGATCTTCCGCGACGCCTGGCGTCAGGAGCGGGATTTCTTCTACGACCCCGGCATGCACGGTGTCGACTGGGACCACATGTACGATCGCTACGGTCAGCTGGTCCCCTACGTCGCCCATCGCCTCGATCTCGATTACCTGCTGGGAGAACTGATCGGCGAGCTGAGCAGCTCGCACTCCTACGTGCGTTCCACGGGCGACAACCCCCAGGTGGAACGGGTCGGCACCGGCCTTCTGGGTTGCGATTTCGTACTCGACGCGAAGAGTGGGCGTTATTCTTTCGCAACCATCTTCACCGAGAGAGATTGGAACCGCGACCAGCGCACTCCGCTGCACGGCCCCGGGATCGACGTCAAGACGGGCGAGTACCTGCTGGCGGTCGATGGTATCGAGCTGACGGCCGACGCGAATCCCTACGCCCTGTTCGAGGGTAAGGTGGACCAGCAGGTCGTCCTGCAGGTCGGGCCCAGAGCCGACGGCAAGGACAGCCGCGAGGTCACGGTCGAACCCATCGGGTCGGAGAGCGGTTTACGTTACGAGGCCTGGGTCCAGACGAACCGCCGCAAGGTAGACGAGATGTCAGGCGGCAAGATCGGCTACCTGCACCTGCCCAATACCGCAGTCGCAGGTCAGCAGGGATTTGCGAAAGGTTACTATCCACAGTTGCGCAAGGACGGTCTGATCATCGACGAGCGGTTCAATGGAGGCGGGTTCATCCCCGACTTCTTCATGAACATCATGCGCCAGAAGCTGGTGAACCTGTGGAAGCCTCGCTACGGACAGAACTGGCGGACACCGGGCTCGGCTTATCTCGGACACCTGACCATGCTGTGCAACGGCTACGCCGGCAGCGGTGGCGACGCCTTGCCCTACTACTTCAAGTTCTACGAGCTGGGGCCGGTGATCGGTACACGCACCTGGGGCGGTCTGGTGGGCATCAGCCGGGGGATCAGGCTGATGGACGGCGGCGGGGTCACCTTCCCGGAATTCGGCTTCTTCAACCTGGAAGGGGAGTGGGAGGTGGAGAACCACGGTGTCGAGCCGACCATTCCCGTCGACAACCTGCCACACGAGGTGATTGACGGGCGGGATCCCCAGCTGGAGAAAGCCGTCGAGCTGCTGCTGCAACAGATCAAGGAGGCCCCCGTAAGACTGCCGGACAACGAACGGTTCCCGCGGGACAAGACGAGGTAAGCCGCCAGTCGGCGGCCGCCGACTCGAGACAGGCGACTCGAGACCGGCGACCCCGGGTGATTGGCACCACGACGATCCGGCTAGAATAACTGCCCCTGCCGCGTGGAGATACCGGGCGCAAGCCCGGCCTCGACAGACGGTGGGGGCGGTTTTTTTCAACCCGGATTATTGCAACGCTTCGCGATCCCGCTGACACGATGGTATCAATGGCCTACTGCATACAGCGTGCGTTGGTCATCCTTCTCGATGTACTGTAACTTGGAGTCTGTTCCCCGCACGCCAACGATCACGTTCCCAGCTGGATTCTGGCGAAAGGTCAAGCATGAAGTATCTGAGGTCTCAGCACGTGAGCCGTTCTCGCGTCGCCATCCTCGTGGCGCTCGCGCTCCTTCCGCTCTGCCTGCCCACCTGGGTCGGAAGCGCCACTCCCAGCTCGTGCACTACAAGGCTCCGGTTTGGCGCCAATCCGCTGGTCCACACCTACTCCATCGTGGCACGGGATCCCGAGAGTGGCGACCTGGGTGTGGCCGTACAGTCCCACTGGTTCTCCGTGGGTCCGGTGGTGGCTTGGGCCGAGGCTGGTGTGGGTGCGGTGGCGACCCAGTCCCTGGTCAACGTCTCCCTCGGCCCTCTGGCCCTGGAGATGCTGCGCGCCGGCAACAGCCCTGAGCAGGTCCTCAGAGGACTGCTGGCCAGCGACGAGGGAGCCGCGTTGCGGCAGTTGGCCATCCTCGACGCCCAGGGAAACGTGGCCGTCCACACCGGCGAGCGTTGCATTCCCGCCGCGGGCCACCAGAGCGGCGACGGCTACTCGGTGCAGGCCAACCTCATGCTGCAGGACAGCGTGTGGCCCGCCATGGCTCTCGCCTTCGAGGAGGCCGAGGGCGACCTGGCCGAACGTATGCTACAGGCGCTGGAGGCCGCCCAGGCCGAGGGGGGCGACATCCGCGGCCGTCAGTCCGCCGCCCTGCTGATCGTGACGGCGCAGAGCAGCGGCCGACCCTGGGTCGATCGCAAGGTGGACTTGCGGGTCGAAGACGCCGAGGAACCCCTCGTCGAGCTACGCCGCCTGCTGCGGATTCACCGCGCTTACGAGCACATGAACCGGGGCGACGAGGCGTTGGGCCGGGGCGAGGTGGACCAGGCCATGGCCGAGTACTCCACCGCCGCCGACCTCTACCGCGGCAATCCGGAGATCCGTTACTGGCAAGCCGTCACCATGTGTGGAGCCGGTTTGCTGGACGCGGCGCTGCCCATCTTCGCGGAAGTGTTCGCCGCCGACCCGAACTGGCGAACCTTGACTCCCCGACTGCAACAGGTAGAACTGCTGGAGGTCTCGGAGGAGGAATTGGACCGCATCATGGCGACGAGATAAAGGAATTCCGCGATGATCAAGATCCGCAGTTCCGCCGAGCGCGGCCACTTCAATCACGGTTGGCTGGACACGTTCCACACCTTTTCCTTCGGCGAATACCAGGATTCCGCACACATGAATTTCCGGGTCTTGCGGGTGCTCAACGAGGACATTGTGCAGCCAGGCCGAGGGTTCGGCAGTCACCCTCACCAGAACATGGAGATCATCACTGTCGTCCTGTCCGGCGCCCTGGAGCACGGTGACAACCTGGGCAACGGATCGGTCATTCGCTCCGGTGACATCCAGCGCATGACCGCCGGCAGTGGCATCATGCACAGCGAGTTCAACCCCTCCCAGGACGAGCTCGTTCACCTCTTGCAGATCTGGATCCTCCCCGCGCGCACCGGACTGACGCCCGGCTACGAGCAGAAGAGCTTTGCGCCTGAGGAAAAGCGCAGCCGGTTCCGCTTGATCGCCTC